>JALWRO010000254.1 GCA_027080605.1 Campylobacterales bacterium | reverse complement strand
CTATCATGAAGAGCCGATCTTCCTGTCACATCCCAACTTTATCAAAAAAAGGATAGCACGTTGAAACAGTGGCTCTCACCCCTCTTACTGACACTTTTGCTTACAGGCTGCGGTACAAATAACAATAATAACGCGGGTGAGAGCATTGACTACCGAACCAATTTCAACCCTTACAATGAACCCTTTTTCCAATATCAGTGGTATCTGACATATACCAAAAACAACTTCTCCCTCTCCGCTGCCATCGATCCGGATGCCAGCGTGCACATTCTCGATGCCTGGAAATATACAAGAGGAAAAGGTGTCAAAGTTGCCGTGATTGACAACAACTTTGAAGTCACACACAAAGATTTGCAAGCCAATGTAGCAGTCAGTTACAATGCAGATTTGCAAAGCAACGATGTATCCAATGATTCAGACGAATCTTCCCACGGCACCGCCACTGCCGGTTTTATCGCCGCGGTACCAAACGGTTACGGTATTCTCGGTACAGCTCCCGATGCAAAACTGGTACTGATCGAACAGTTTTTTGACGATGACGCCGCAACTATACGCGCATTTGAATATGCCAAAAATCAGGGTGCGAAGATCATCAGTAACAGCTGGGGAACAGGACATGTTTCAGAAGCGATTGCCGTTGAACTGGCTTCGCTGAAAGATCAGAATATCACTATCTTTTTTGCCAGCGGCAATAACGGTCCTACCCTAACCAGTTCCAACCAAAATCTCGATGCACCCGGTATTACCGACGAATCCGAACTTCCCAGTGTCATCGGTGTAGGCGCGACTAATGAACTCAATAAACTGGCAAGTTACTCGAACTATGGAAGAAATATCGATATTCTGGCACCGGGAGGGGAGTTTCTCGGACTGCTGGGACTAGACGACACGGGACCTGCGGGAGTAGCCTACACCAGCTACACATTTACCAACGGCTATACCCTCGACCTTGACGATGCACACGCTTTTGAAACAGGCACCAGTTTCGCCTGCCCTGTCGCGGCAGGTGTCGCAGCGCTGATGCTCGCCGTCAACCCTGCACTAACACCCGAACAGATCCGCACACTGCTGATCCAAAGTACAGACAAAATCGAAAGTGATTATGTCTATTATGATGAAAACGGTTTCAATCTTAAAAGAGCTTACGGGAAGATCAACGCCGCAAGAGCGGTTGCACTGGCAAAAGAGGCTTTACAACCATAATACTATTCACCGCAAAACATCGCAGCACGTTTTTTATAGGATTCCAACGTCGCTTTCGCGTATTTGTCATGACGCATCGTTTTTTTATAGTCGACAATCTTTTGTTTGAAAACTTTGCAAAGCCGATCATTTTTCCAATTTACTTTATGTTTGGGGTGCCCTGCCGGCGAATCGGCTGCTGAAACTGCAACCGAAAACGTCAATACCCACAAAAAATACTTCATGAAACATCCTTTTTATAATGTACGATAATGCCTGCTTTTCACTCATCGGCACCTTAACGCATCATATCCACCGGTTCGACGCCCTCTTTGAGAACAATAATCTCCACACGTCTGTTACGCTGTCTGCCGGCTGCATCTTTGTTCGGTGCCACAGGGTAAGCTTCGCCGTAGCCGTGTGCCAGAATTCTCCCGGGATCGATTCCTTTCGCAACCAGTGCATTTTTTACCGCCTGTGCACGTCTGAGAGAGAGGTCGATATTGTACGTGATACTTCCGACATTGTCCGTATGCCCTTCAATCAACACTTTTCTTTCCGGATTCTCCTCTAAAAACTCCGCCAGTTTATTGATCGCCCGCTGCGCACCGGGCAGAAGTGTTGCTTTGCCCGTTTCAAACAGTACATCACCCAGTGTCAGTACCAGTCCGCGGTTGGTCTGTTTTGCATTTAACTCTTCCATCTCTTTGAGTTTCGCCTCTGTCTGTTCCATCTTCTTTTTGAGTAACAGCAGCTCCGTCTCTTTGGCTTCGAGTTGTGCTTTCTGTTTTTCCGCCTTCAGTGTTTCTATCTTCTTTTTCAGATCCGCCTGACGTGCGCTCTCTTTGACCACTTCCAGTTCCCGCCCCAATAAATAAGAGAGATGGTTCGCTTCCTCTTTGTCTTTTGCATGAAAACTCAAATCGTAAATTTTCCCCGCCTGAAAGAGTGCCAGCGGCGCTTTTTCTGTAATATCAGGGTTGCTGATTGTTTTTTGATATCTGTTTTGCACTTGCTGTAGTTTCGGTGTGACAACAGGTTTACTGCTGCATCCGCTCAACAGAACGATACCCACTGCTGCAGGAATATACTTCATGAACGCCATTTACTCCCCCTTCTTTGCATCATCGATCGTGACAAAATCTTGTTTGAGCTTTTTCAGTTCCAGATCGAGTGCATCTACTTTTTTCTGCAAAAGCGCATTGGTCGCTTTGATTTTCGCGAGTCTTGCATCGGCAGTCGCCTTTTGCGCCAGATAACGCGCTTCCTCATAGGACTTCTCCTGCATCATCTTCTGCGCCTCTTTTAAATATTTCTCCGCGCTTTCATAGTAACTTTTCGCTTCTGCACTCTCTGCCGCTTCCTGAGCGTTGACAAGTGCCATTTTCGCGGTTTTGAGATCCTGCACAGGCGGTGTCGAACCGGCGCATCCTCCCAAAAATAGTGTAAAAAAAAGCAAACCCAATACAATATTGGTTTTTAATAACATTTCTTTCTCCTTCTGTCTTGTAAAACAAACTCCTTCATGATATAATAATTTTACTAATTTTACTGATAAAAAAATTTAAGTTTTGGCTTATAAATCAAATATTTTAAATAAAAAAGGATAAATGTGCAAAAAAAAGTGTGGTTTTCTCTGATCGTCACAGCTTTGCTCGCATCAACCGTGCAGGCAAAAGTTTCCAAAGAGTATTATGAAAACGGCAAAGTCCACTATGAGATCAACTACGAAAAAGGGCAAAAAAACGGTATCACCCGGGAGTACTACCCCAACGGCAAACTCAAGGCAAAATGGAACTACCGAAATGACCAACTCAACGGCGTCAGCGTACAGTATGACAAAAACGGTCACAAAACTGCGGAAGTCAATTTTGTCAACGGCGTACAGGAAGGTGTAACCAAAAAGTATGACCAAAACGGACAACTCAAATATGAACTCACCTACCAAAACGAAAAACTCAACGGCATTGTCAAAGAGTATGAAAACGGCAGACTGACTGCCCAGTGGCACTACAAAGACGGCATCAAAAACGGCACAGGTATCGTCTACTACCCCAGCGGCAAAAAGAAACTCGAACTCAATTACAAAAACGGTAAACTCAACGGGATTTCCAAAGAGTTTTTTGAAAACGGCAACCCCAAAGCAGAGTGGCACTACACAGACGGCGTGCTCGATTAAGGGCATCTTCAGGGAGTTGAGATATAATCTCACCTTCAAATTCATTTTTGAAAAATACCAATCAGGAGGTCGTTATGGCTTTGGATTCGGCTAAAAAAGCGGAAATAGTCAAACAATTCGGTAGAGGTGAGAACGACACAGGTTCTCCGGAAGTGCAAATCGCACTGCTTTCAAACAGAATCTCTTATCTTACAGAGCATCTGAAAATCAACAAAAAAGATCACAGTTCAAGACTGGGGCTTTTAAAACTGGTCGG
>JALWRO010000253.1 GCA_027080605.1 Campylobacterales bacterium | reverse complement strand
GGCCACAGATGAGACTGATCGACTCGCGCCGACTAGTGACCCTGTGGCATGCCACCATGTCCTCCGCCATGGAATCCGTGCATTCCACCCATGGGAGAACCTTTGGGCATCTCTATCTTCACTTGCTCTAGGGCCTCTTTGTTGACCTTGACCTCATATTTTTGCCTTACGTCTTTGAGGAGCTTTTCCAATTCTTTTTGGCGCTTCTCCTGGAGTGCCCTCTGTTTAACAAAGCTCTCCACCTTGTCAAAGGGCTTTGCTTGGGCAGCCTTCACATCCTCCACCTGGATTAGGTGCCAGCCAAATATGGTCTTTACAGGGTCTGATATCTCGCCTGGTTTCAGGCTAAATGCCGCCTTTTCAAACTCAGGCACCATACGCCCTTTGCCAAAATAGCCAAGCTCTCCCCCCCTGTCCCTGGTGCCAGGGTCATCTGAATATTTTCTGGCAAGTTCGCCAAAATCCTTTCCCCCCTCTGCCTCTTTCTTTATTTTCAATGCCTTATTTTTTGCCTTATCCCATGCCTTTTCATCGCCCCCTGCAGGGACCTTTACAAGGATGTGCCTTGCCTTTACCTGCTCCTTCTGGGTGTATTCGTCCTTGTGTTTTTCATAGTATTCCTTCACATGATTATTTGTTATTTCACCATTTTGCACGATAATAAAATTAAATATAAAGTTAAATCATTATACTTAAAACTTAAACTGTATGCAAACTTTACAAACAAATTTCGATTCTAAATCAAAAAAACATATCCTGGAAAAAATAAAATCAAATGAAGTTGAGAAAAGAAGATGCACAGAAAAATATAGTTTCTTCCTTGCCAAATAAAAAAAATAGAATAAAAAATAAACACTTTACAAAATCCCTTATTTCAGGGCTTTTGTTCTTTTTGTTTTCTTTTTTTCAAAAAAGAAAACACAGGGAATTTATATGATTGAGATAGACTGCTTCCCAGTCATCTCTATGCATCTCTCTTCACTTCTGCCGATAACGCTTTACGGCAAAGTGAATCGGGAAGATTATTATAAAAACGTTTGACAAATTTTTCATCCCCGTTTTTCACTTTTTCAATAATTTCACCGGCAGTATAGTTCGTACCCCAAAACGCCGCTTCAATTCTTTTCTCTTCCTCCGGTTGCAAAGAGACAACACGAAAACGATTCCTTTTATATCGGCGTTGCAGCTTTTTTTGCGCTTCTTCATCAAGATTTATACGATACGCCATATCTCTGGCAATCACCATTGCATATGCAGGTACAGTACCTTTTTTCTTCCAGCCGGTTACCGTATCGTATGGTATTTTGGCATATTCGGAAAAAGCCTTTTGCGTGATACCTTTAGTCTTTAACATATGTATAAAAAGTGTATGATCTATTTTTTTCATGGCTTTGCCTTATTTCGTTTTAATATTCGTCAATTTAACGAGTTTTTAAAAAATAGTCAAATTGACGAATATTTACTTTTTATACAACCCCACATACCGCAACGCCGGTATCTCAAATGAAAAGTCGCACTCCATATTAAACCGGTTCATCTCTTCAAGTTTTTCTTTCTCCTGATACAACCGAAGCGCTTTTTGTATCGCTTTGAGCAGTTTTTCTGAAGTACACTCCCCAAACACGATCCCCCTGCCGCACTGTTTTCCTCTTTCATGAACGGTATCTGCCAAACCGCCTGTTTTGTGTACAATCGGCACGGCGCCATAATGCATGGCGATCATCTGGTTGAGTCCGCAGGGTTCAAAACGGGAGGGCATAACAAGGAAGTCTGCGGCGGCGTACATCTGGTGCGCGAGTGCTTCGTTATAGCCTTTGTGGTAAAAGATGTTGTCGTGTTTTTGGGCTGCCTGTTCCAGCTGTTCGGTGACGTCACTCTCTCCGTCGCCCAGAAAGGCGAACAGCAGCGGCAATTTACCAACTGTTTCATGAAGTGCAACCAGAAGATTGATCCCTTTTTGCGGTGTCATCCTGCCGATAAATACAAAAAGCGGCAGATCGGTTCTCTTTCCCCAAAACGCTTTTTTGTTGCACGCTTTGAAAGTGGAGATTTTGCGCTTCATGTGGCACGATATCAGCCCATCGTTTCGGGGATTGAAAAACGAGGTGTCGATACCGTTGAGAATACCGCTCAGTTTACGGCTGTGCTTGCGTAAAAAACCGTCCAGTCCGCAGCCGAACTCCGGTGTCTGAATCTCTCTGGCGTAGGTAGGACTAACGGTTGTGACGGCATCGGCAAAAGCGATTCCCGCTTTCATGAAGTTGATATTTCCGTAAAATTCCAGCAACTCCATCTGAAAATAGCGCTCTCCCAGCCCCAGTACGCGCAAACGATCATATCCAAAAACACCCTGAAAAGCGAGATTGTGGATCGTAAAAACTACTTTGCAAAAAAGCCCCTGCTCTTTGGCAAAAAGTGCGGCAAGTGCGGTATGCCAGTCGTTGAGATGCAGCACATCGACTTTTTCCTGTTCCGCAAAAGCGACAATTGCGCGGCTGAAAAGGGTGAAACGCAAATCGTCATTTTCCAAACCGTAAAGTTGTGCGCTTTCATACAACAGTGCGATTTTAACCAGCACAACATCCAAACCGTCCACTGCACACTTCCAGAAAGAGACGGGGTAGCTATGTCCGCCAAATACCAGTACGCTCTCATGAAGCTTCACGGGCGATGCAGGAAGCTTCATGAAACCGTACCAGGGGAGCATCAAAGTGACCTCGGCATGTTTTGAGAGTGCTTTAGGCAGTGCATAGGCGACATCCGCCAGACCGCCGCTTTTGGCAAAAGGATACGCTTCCGATGCACAAAAGAGGATTTTCACTTTTTGGCGTTCCTTAATTGCTCTGCCGCCAGTTCCGGCTCGACGGGGTTGATCATCATCCCGGTTGAGAGTTCAAAACCTCCCAGCCCGGTCAAACGCGGCTGTATCCGTATGCCGAACCGACACGCCTCTTCAAACAGGTGAAAAATCTCCTCTGTTTCACCGTACTTCTGTACCGGGGGAATTTCAAAAGAGAGGTTAAAATCAAACTCACCCAACACCAGATAAAAGCGCGCAAACAACTCTTTGAGCAAAGCAGAAAGCGCATGCACACCTGTTTCACACACTTGTGTCAAAGAAGAGATCTTTTTCTTCGGCGTAATCCACACTTCAAACGGCACACCGCTTGCAAACGGCGCAATCGCGACAAACGTATCGTTTTGTAAAATGACACGGGTTTTCTCCGCCATTTCCGCTGCTTGCAGCGCTTCGACGATACAACGCTGATGTTCATGAAAATAGGCAACATGGTGTCTGATCTGCGCCATCTTCATCTTCGGCACCAAAGGCAAACCCAAAATCTGCGTATGCGGATGTGCCTGTGTCGCGGAAGCGTGTTGTCCGTGGTTTTTAAAAACGGAGAGATAGACCAATCGAAAGTCTCGCTGCAAATCCTGCACACGCTCCTGGATGGTCAAAATCCAGTTGACAAACTCCGCCTTGCTCCACTGATCCATGCGCAGTTCATGACGCGGCATGTCTATAATCACTTCATGTGCGCCAAACCCCTCCTGCCACTCGAAAATAGCTTCATGATGTTTTTCCGGCGGCGTTTCGATTGCCAGCACTTTATACAGATTGGGCACTACTCTGGTTTTCCAGCCGGGCATGTTGGCGCTTCCATGAGGGCGGATGGCGTAGATTTCAGGCGGCGTAAGCGCCTCTTTCCCTTCACAAAAAGGGCAAATTTCACTCTGCTGCAGTTTGGCAGCCGGCAAAAACGCCGCTCTTTGCATCCGCTCCGGAGCGATAATGACATACTGATCCCGGAAAAGATCATAACGAATCTGAGACATGGTTCCTCTCTTTTTTATTTTCACACAAGCACATAAAGTACCTAGAGCCTGTCAGCGGCATACCGTGCCGCACCTATCAGCGCCGTTTCAGGCTCCAGCGAAACTTTCACCTCCACCTGCCGCAGCAACGGTTCAAAACGCCCTTTGTGGACAAATGCATTGAGAAAAGTCTCCTCCTGCAAAAAAGGCAAAATCTTCGGAGCAATCCCCCCGCCGATATACAAACCACCAAGTGCCAGTGTTTTCAGCGCCAGATTACCCGCTTCCTGCCCGTAAATCTCTGTAAAAAGACGCAAAGTTTCACTGCAGAGCCGGTCTTTGTACTCCAGCGCACCTTTGCTCACCATCGCGCTCGGATCGGCGTCTTCGGGCAAATCCTGCATAAAGGCGGGTTCCGGAGCAAATCCGCTCTCCGCAAGAAACCGATAGAGCGTATAAATCCCCGGTCCCGACAACACTCTTTCAATACTGACATGCGACGGATAGTGGCTGCGCAGCCAGTGTAACAATCGATCCTGCTGCGGTGTCACCGGGGCAAAATCGGTATGACCGCCTTCCGTACCGACAGGATGAAACCCCTCCCCATCCCGGTAAAGCAACGCCTCTCCCAGCCCCGTACCTGCGGCAATCACCGCCCGGTTGGCATCCGCAGTTACCGCATCGGAATTGAGCGAAACAAACTGCGATTCATCGAGATAGAGCATACCGTAGGCAGTCGCTTCAAGATCGTTCAGCAGTTTTACGCCCGATGTCCCAAGTTGTTGTTGCAGAGATTTGGTTTCAATCACCCAGGGAAGATTGGTCGTACGGCATACGCCGCCGATCACCGGTCCGGCGATTCCCAGCACCGCCGCATCGATCTTCGGATGCCCCGCTTTTTCAAGAAAAAGCTTCACTACATCGGTAAAATCGGAAAAGTCCCGGCTGGCAAACTGTTCATGTGCCGCAACGTTGAGTGTATCGCCCTCTTTTTCAAAAATCGCCAGAACAGATTTTGTCCCGCCGATATCTCCTGCCAGTATCTTCATGAACGCTCCTCTCTTTTCATCACTGTACCATCCCTTCCTGCGGCGCAAGCAGATAGACAAAAGCCGCTATAAACGCCTCTTCCGTTTCACGCGGCGAGCATTTGTAAAAAGCCTCCCACGCTTCGCCGCGCTGCTCATGATAGTTGCCGTTACCATGCTCCTTCTCCCACGCAATCCGTACCGCATGCCCGATCAATACATCCAGAATAAGATCATCCTCTATCCGAAAACGAGGGTTGTTGCGAAAGAGTTTTGCCAGTGCTTCGATCGCTTCGATATTCAGTTGCCGGTAGTCAGCCGCGGTAATCCCCTGCAACAACGCATCGATTTTAAGCGCAAAGTTCTGTTCTCCGGGTGTTGATTCAAGTGTCAGTTCCGAACCGATACGGCTTCTGAGGTTGTACTTCTCCCCTATCACCAACCCGTTGCACTGCTGCAGCATATGCCAGATATCTTTGTAAAAACGTGCCGAAAGCCGTCCGATCATTCCCATCTGCTCACGCCACTGGTGCCACTCTTTCACCTCCGCCGTTTCCGCACCGACGATCCCTTTTTCGATCGCTTCGATATCCGGTGTTCCGGAAGCTTTCAGGTTTTCCTGATCGATCAACTGCCGGGTTTCGATTTTGAAAGATTTTAAAATTTTGTGCAACCTTCTGTAGATATTATGCGGTGCCAGCGTCAGCAGTGTCTCATACGCCGCACCGATCGACTCACCCCGCTCCCGTGCGATCTGCCCGACAAGCAACTGTACGAAATACCACGTCCGCAATGTAATCATATTGTCAAAAAGTTCCGGCTCCCGGCGAATCAAATAGCCCAGATGCAAAATAATCTCCTGCGTCAACACCCGTTCCGCCGCATTTTCGCCGCAAAACCCGTCAATGGTTCTGACAATCGCCAGGTTGTCCTGCGGTTTGCTGAAAATCGCTTTGTCAAAATATGCCCGTCCCACCGCAAGACGTTTTTGCCGGATTACTATGTCAAGCAAAACATCTTCCAGCCGGTCGTCAAACTTTCCGGTAATATCCGCCAGACGCCGCACAACCGCCCAGTTATGACGCAGGGTACAGACCGCATACAACTGCTCCGTAAAATCAGCCAGCGAAACCGCTCCCTGCGGCGTATGCAGCATAAAGGATTTTCCGTGCCTCTGCCACAAAAGGGAGACAATATACGCCTGCGCGAAGTGATTTGTTTCCGTAACAAGCCGCTCCGCCAGTACCTCATCACTCTGCGTATCCCAAAAGGCACACGCCTCACTACCCAAAGGCACCTCTTCATGAAAATCGGAAGTAAAGCAGATCGCATTGTCTGCAACAGACTCGATTTTCAAATCCGCCAACGTTACATTGTCAAGGTTTTCAATCCGCTCCACCGCTGCAGTCGTCATCAGCTGCCCCAGCCGTCCGGTCTTCACAACCAAACCGTCACACACACCGCTTTGCAGTTCATGTAACAGTGCCAGTACCGACGCCTGATCTTCCCCTTCGAGCATATCTTCACGTACAAGAAACGGCAGTATCGGCTGCCCGGGTTGATCCCAGCTTGAAGAGAGAAACTTCAAAGAGGTGCGAAAATGCTCTACCAAAAGCGTGTTGTCATAACTGAAATAGAACCCCTGCGGATCGAAGTAGTAAGGCAAAAAAAGTGTCTCTTCGCCATCTACCAGATACGCCTGCGATGTGGTAATGGTTCTGGCAACCAGCATCGGTCTGCCGCTGAGATGAAGTTTCGCATTCTGCCCCAGCAGTGTATGGAGCAAAGAGAGCTGTGAAGCCTGACGAATTTTGACAGGCAATACATCCTGCGGTGTTTCACTCGAAAAGCCCAGATCCAGCAACTTCTGCCGGACACGCTCGTTCTGGGAAATCACCGCCACCAAAATCTGCGTCTGCCGCCTGTGACCGATACGCTCCCGCCGGTGCAACGGATCGATATCGCCCGGACGAAGCACCCCGTCCATGATCATATCGCACAACATATAGAGACTCTGTGCCCAGACCAGCGGAATGTTTTCGTTGGGAACACGCTCCTGTGAACCCGGATGTGCCTTTTCCGCTTCAATACGCTCTTTGGGGACAATATAAAGCTCCGGCAACAACCGCTCCCCGTCCCGTTCGACAAACAGCGGCGCCAGCTTCTTCTGCCAGTGCCATACCGCTTCATGATCTCTTCGCATCAGTGCATCGAGCAGCAGATAGGTAAAAAAGAGCGGCCATTCCGATTCGATATGTTCAAAAGCCCTGAGCTCTTCGGGTTCATAATGGAGCCGCGACGTATCTTCGATAGCACTCTGGTGTCCGTCGCGCAAAAAACGTTTGCACCCGTACTCACCGCACAGCTTTTTAATGATTTTCTGACGTGTACGCTCCACCAGCGCCTGATCCTCGATGGCATACGCCGGATAGCCGATAATACTCAAAAGCGCCGCATCCGTCTCTTTGGAAGTCGATTCACGCGGCAGCAGACTTTCGAGTGTAAACCGTGCCCGCGCCACATCGCTGGCGATTACATGAATGACCGCTTCATGACTGGCGACATTGCCGAAAAGGTTGACGCCGTCGATCGCTTCAAGCGCTGCTTTCGCCATGCCTACCGAACTGCAGTTGATCTCCGTCTTGCCGTGATTGATCTTGTTCCCCCGCTCCCAGATACCGTAATCGGGAGTACAGTAACTGCGGCTGATATAGTGCACCAGATTTTGCACAAAATCGACTTCATCCTGCGTAAACACAATCCGCAGTCCCGAAGCGGTCATCTGTGCCAGCATCAGCAGAAAAATCGATGTCGCATCGATTTGAAGATGCCCCCACTCATCGTCGCCGACTACTGCCAGACCGGTATGGGTACCGTACTTTGCATGAAGTGCATCGGTCGGTTCGAGCGTATATTTGAACTTCTCCACATGATCCGCCTGCCGCATCATCGCCGTCAAAAGCCCGCGCATCAGTTTGACGACACTTTGTGAAAGCAAATGGGTACGGTGGTGCTCGCCAAAATGTCTTTGGTACGCTAGTGAGAGTCCCCAGACAGAAAGGATACTATAGACATTGTCTCTGACCCAGGCATCGGTATAGTCCCCGTGTGCCTTGACGGCGGTACTGGCGGGAAGCAGACCGGTTACAGGATCCTGACGGGAGAGAATGATCTTTTCGATTGCACGAAAATGACGATCGAGCGATGACTGGAGAGAATCGGTGTTCATCGGATTTTTCACCTCTTGAATATTGGTTTAAACAGAGTAACTAACTATGATATGGAAGTATCATAACACAAAGACTATTATACCCTCTTTTTGTCACCTGGCGAACATATTTCGGATTCTTATTTATTGTATAATAACACAGAATACCATTTCAGGAGGATACGATGAAACAGGAAACTCTTTTTGCCGTCTATGATAATCATGACGATACAGCCTGGGCAGTAGAAAAGCTGTTACAAGCCGGCGTAAACAAGTTTCATATTACCGTTTTGGGAAAAGGCTATCAGGAAGAGTACGACAAGTTTGAGTTCAACAAAGAGAACGAAGATGCCCTCTTCTGGGGCGAAAACGGTGCATTCTGGGGTGCACTCTGGGGCTTCTTGCTCGGCGGACTGGTCGTCTTTATTCCCGGTTTCGGTCCCATGGTTGCCACCGGTCCGCTGATCGGATCACTCACCGGTCTGGTAGGAGGCGCAGCCACCGTCGGAGCACTCAGCGCACTCGCTGCATGGCTCAAAGACCGCGGTCTTACCGAAGAGGAAGCAAAACACTACGAAGATATGCTCAAAGAGGGTAAAAATATTATCATCGTACAAGGACCTCATGAAGAGCTCGATAAAGCCTATAATGCACTGATTAACCAGGGAAAAGGAGAGGTGGTACTGCACGCGAAGTAACAGAGTATTCACTCTGTTACTATGATGTTCCTTCCGGATGCACTTTGTTCCGGTATGCCGTCACAGTATGGGATATCGGAAGATAAAATTTCTGCAAATACTCTTTCATCATTCTGCGTGCGCTGAAGTGCGGTGCTATGCTTCTGATCGATTCTCGCATCATCGCAATCCACTCTGCCGGAATCCCCTCTTCCGTGACATTGTAGTAGAGGGGAACAATCTTCTGCTCCAGTGTATCGTAAATACTGGCAGCATCTGCCGCGTCATCCGAACTTTCACCGCCGATTACCCAGCCGTTTTTACCGTTATATCCTTCCGGCCACCAGCCGTCGAGCGCCGAAAAGTGCAGTGTACCGTTAATCGCCGCTTTCATGCCGCTGGTACCGCACGCCTCCATAGGGATTTTCGGATTGTTAAGCCATACATCCACACCACGTACCAGATATTTCGCCACCCCTTCTCCGTAATCTTCCACAAAAGCGATACGTCCTCGAAAACGCGGATCCTGCGCGGTTTTGAAAATATGCTGCAATATCTTCTTGCCGGGGTTGTCCGCGGGGTGCGCCTTGCCTGCAAAAATGATCTGCACCGGCTGCGCAAAATTGTTGATGATCTTCTCCAGGCGATCCAGATCGTGCAATATCAGATCGGGGCGTTTATACGATGTCATACGTCTGGCAAAACCGATCGTCAGTACATCGGGATCGAGCATGACTCCTTCCGCCATCGCCACGAGCGGGTCAATCCCCTCATCCGACCATTTGCGCCGTACCCGTTCACGGATAAAGTTGACCATCCGTACTTTGTACGTATAGTGCAGATTCCAGAGGGTTTTGTCGTCCAGTTCGGCGACGCGTTCCCACAACTGGGGCACATCCTGTACCTGTAACCATCCCTCGCCCAGCGTCTGATCCAGCGCTTCGAAGAGTTCGTCTCCCAGCCAGGTCGGCAGATGAACACCGTTGGTCACCGCTTCTATCGTTCCCTGTACCCCTTCGTCATGCAAAATATTTTTCCAAATCTCGCGCGTCACTTCACCATGTTTTTGGCTTACACCGTTTTTGTGAATACACATTTTCAAACCCAGTACCGTCATATTGAAACCGGCATCGGAAACATCGGGATTGATCCCAAACTCCATAAACTGCTCTTTGGTCATTCCCAGACGCTGCCAGTAATCGCTGAAATAGTTACTCATCATATCAAAACCGTACACATCCGTCGCCGCCTGTAACGGCGTATGTGTCGTAAATACCGATGTCTTCCGCACTCCGGCAACCGCCTCTTCCAGAGACAAGCCCTCTTTTTCCATGAAGTAACGCACCCGTTCAAACAGTGCAAAGGCAGGGTGTCCCTCATTCAAATGTAAAATGGAGTACTCCACCCCCAGCGCTTCAAGCACACGATAACCACCGATCCCCAGTACAATCTGCTGACGCAGCCGCTGGTTCATATCCGGCGTGTAGAGATGGGAACTGATCTGTCGATCCCAGGGATCGTTTTGTTCGATATCGGTATCGAGCAGATAGAGCGTGACACGACCGACATTGATCTTCCAGACCGCCACATACACCGGTGGATCGATAAAAGGCACCTGCAAAATCATCTGCTTGCCGTCACCGTCCAGCACCCGCTCGATAGGCGCGACATCTTTGTCGATCGTTTCGTTGCTACCGTTCTGCCACCCGTCACTGCCGATAATCTGCCGCACATATCCCTGCGGATACATAAACCCGACACCGACCATCGGCAATCCGAGATCACTCGACTCTTTGAGAATATCCCCCGCTAGAAACCCCAGTCCGCCGGAATAGATCGGTACCGAATGGTGCAATCCAAACTCCGCGCAAAAGTAGGCGATCGGCAGCGGCTCCTCTTCGCTGTAAACCGTTTTGTCTTTCATGTATGTCTGAAACAGTGCCAGCACATAGTGGAACTCTCTCATGAAGTGTTCATTTTTACATGCCCGTTCGAGTTCCTCTTTTGGCATCTTTTTAAGCATCTCGATCGGATTGTGACCACTCTCTTTCCAGAGGTAACTATTTAAAAGCCGAAAGAGATTTTTCCCTTTGGGATTCCATGTCCACCAGAGGTTCAACGCCAAATCCGCCAGTCCGGAGAGCTCTTCCGGAAGTTCCGGTATCGCGATATTTGCGGAAGGATCCTGACTTATCATGACTTACTTCCAGTAGTAGAGGGCATCGTCCCCCAGCATATCTTCGATCTCCAGCAGACGATTGTATTTGGCAAGGCGTTCACTTCGTGAAGCGGAACCGCTTTTGAGATGCCCGGTATCCATCGCTACGGCGAAGTCTGCCAGAAAAGTATCCGCCGTTTCACCACTTCGGTGAGACAAAAATGCCCGCCATCCGTGATCGCGGCACATGCGCACCGCATCGACTGTTTCCGTTACCGTACCGATCTGATTGAGCTTGATCAAAGCCGCATTGGCTGTGCGCTCTTCAATACCCCTTGCGATAAATTTCGTATTGGTAACAAAAATATCATCACCCACTACCTCCAGATCACTGCCCAGCTCTCTGGTCAGTTTAGCAAATGCATTCCAGTCCTCTTCGGCAAACGGATCTTCCCAGAGAATAATCGGATATTTACGCACCCAGTGACGAATCAGCTCGATCATCCCCTCGGACGTCAACTCACCGCCACCCGATTTGAACAGATTGTAGATATCTTTTTTCATCGGTGAAAATGATGTCGCCGCACTGTCTATACCGATAGAAATATCTTCCCCCGGACGATAGCCGCTCTTTTCGATCGCCTCGATAATCAACTCCATCGCCTCTTCGTTGCTTTTCAGATTGGGCGCGAAACCACCCTCGTCACCGACAGATGTCGCATAACCTCTGGCTTTGAGCAATCCTTTAAGCGTATGAAATGTTTCCGCTACATAACGCAGACCTTCCGAAAATGTCGGTGCACCGTGCGGAATCGCCATGAACTCCTGAAAATCGACACTGTTGTCGGCATGTTCCCCGCCGTTGAGAATATTCATACACGGTACGGGAATACGCCTGACATCGGTACCGCCCATATAACGAAAGAGATCTTCATGATGACTCTCTGCCGCTGCTTTGGCAGCTGCCAGTGACACTCCCAAAATGGCATTGGCACCCAAACGGCTTTTATTCTCGGTACCGTCTATTTCACACATCAGCCGGTCGATCTTCGCCTGTTCTGTTGCATCCATCCCGATCACTTCCGGCGCGATAATACCGTTGACATGCTGCACCGCTTTCTTGACCCCTTTCCCGCCGTAGCGTTTCGGATCACCGTCGCGGAGTTCCACCGCTTCATACTCACCGGTACTCGCCCCGGAAGGTACCGAAGCACTTACTCGGGTACCGTCTTCAAGTGTCATGAAAACCCGTACTGTCGGATTGCCGCGGGAATCAAGTATCTCCAGCGCCCGTACCGCTTTGATTTTACTGTTTGCCATGTCCTGCTCCTCTTTGCATCATCATGCCCATAAAGATTTTCTGTGAAAGTTTTCCAAAACTCTCACACAGCGTCGGATGCGGATGGATCGCACCCATTACATCCATCGGTTTCATTTTGTTTGCGACAATCAACGCCGCTTCTCCCGCCAGTGACGCGGCATCTTCACTCAAAATCGTCACACCGGCAATCACACCGCTTGCTTTGTCGATGACAAATTTCACAAATCCCAGCTCCTGCTTGTCGATCTGTGCTCTGGCATCGCTGCTATAATCATATGAAACTACACTGACATCCATACCGCGGCGCTTTGCCTCCGCTTCATCGATCCCAACCTGTGCCACCTGTGGATCACTGAAGAGTACCCAGCTGTTTTTATCGTAATCGACACTGTGAGGATGCGGCGCAAACATATTGTGCACGACAATGCCCGCTTCGTAACTTGCCGTATGGGCGAAGCGCGGCGCGTTGATGCAATCTCCGCACGCAAAGATATGAGGCTGGGAAGATTGAAGCATGTCGTTGACTGTGACACCGTGCCGGTCATATGCAACACCTGCTTTCTCAAGTCCCAGACCGTCGAGGTTGGCGATACGCCCTGTCGCAAGAAGTACTTTTTCACTCTCCAGCACCTGCTCTTCCTCATTCTGTCTGAAACAGACCGAAAAACTGCCGCCGTTCTCTTCTATCGATTCGAGAGAAACCTTACACTCGATACGAATACCGTTTTGCCGCATATGCTCCTGAATCGCCAGCGCAGCTTCTTCATCCACATGTTTTAAAATCCGCTCTCCACGCTCCAGTACCGTGCATTTAGTGCCCAGTTTGTTGAACATTTGTGCCAGTTCGCAGCTGATCGCACCCGCCCCGACAAAAAGCAGCTCTTTAGGAATCTCTTCTTCAAAAAATACATCCCGGTTCGTCCATGCTTTGGCAACACCGTTTCCTTTAAACGGAGGCAAATTGACTTTGCCGCCGGTGGCGATAAGTGCTTTATCAAAACCATATTGCACACCTTCCGCTTCAATCGTATGTGCATCGACAAATTGCGCTTCCCCTTTCATGAAGGTAAGTGTCGGAAGCTTTTCCATTGCCATGAGAGCGCCTTTGGCGCGTCTTGACAAAATCGCATCTTTATCGCGAAGTACCGCTTCCCAGTGAATTTGAGGAGAAGATTTGAGTTCTACATGAAAATTTTGCGCCTCTTTGAGCATAGCATATCGGTTTGCGGCATTTTCCAGTACTTTAGAGGGAATACACCCTTCAAAAAGGCACTCACCGCCCGGTTCACCGCGTTTGTCGATCAGTAATACTTTCTTGCCAAACTGTGCCGCTGCCATCGCCGCGGGTGTACCTGCCGGTCCCGCACCGATGACGATCAAATCATACTTCTGCATCTTTAGTCTCCCTCGATAATTTTCATCGCCGCTTCGACAGAGGCATCTTCGACGGTGACGGCGTAAATGGCATTTGCCATACGAATCGCCTCTTCCAGCGGTCGCTGGTGGATATTGCGTCCGGTACCGTTACCACGGCTGCCGCCTCTGTGAATCTGTGCATGCAACTCTTCCAAAAATGCCCGTTCGTCAACTTTGCTGCCGCCTTCGCAAAGCACACCTGTACGCCCTGCCGCATGTGTCACTTCCTGCAACAG
>JALWRO010000252.1 GCA_027080605.1 Campylobacterales bacterium | reverse complement strand
GTGTCGGACCTTCCATTGCATTGGCAAGCCATGTGTGCAACGGAAATTGTGCCGATTTACCCATCGCTCCGATAAAGAGGAAAACACCGATCATTGTGATAGTCGCACCGTCCAGAGAACCGATATTTGCAAAAACAGTATCGTATTCCAGAGAACCGAGATTCCAGTAAATCATGAAGATACCGATCAACATACCGAGATCGGCGATTCTGTTCATCACAAACGCTTCATTTGCCGCATATGCCGGTGAAATAGCCGGGTTTTCACTGGTCGGTACATCTTTTTTATGATACCAGAATCCAATCAGCAGCCATGAACAAAGCCCAACGCCTTCCCATCCTATAAAAAGACCGAGGAAGTTGTCGCTCATGACAAGAATCATCATCGAAAAAACAAATGCGGACAGATAAGAAAAATATCTGTTAAAGCCTTTGTCATGATCCATATAACCGATTGAGTACACATGCACCAGTGTCGATACTGTTGTTACCGTTACCATCATAATCACTGAAACCTGATCTGCGACAAATCCAAAATCGACATTAAAATTACCGGCAGCTATCCAGTCCATCATTTTGACATGAACAATGTGATTTTCATCGACATACCCAAGTAATTTGATCGAAGCATACCATGAGACAAACAGTAACAACGACGTAACAATACCTGTCAGCAGCGTTTTAGGCTTATCACCGAAAAGTGCAGCGAAAAGTGAACCTGCAAGTGGCGCAAAAAGCGCTATATATACATAATTCTCCATCAATTATCCTTTCATCTCTTGCATAGATTCGAGATCGATCGTACCGGTTCTCTTGTACCATAAAACCAAAAGCCCCAGACCGACCGCAACTTCACTTGCCGCAACAGCAATAATGAAAAAAGCCACCATCTGCCCTGTCAAATCCCCGTAAAATTTTCCTATCGCCGCAAAACCGATGTTTGCCGCATTCAGCATGATTTCTGTTGAGAAAAACAGCAAAAGCAGATTTTTTCTTCTTATCACACCTGCCAGACCGATCGAAAACAGAATAGCAGAGAGCACAAGATAGTGTGTTAGGGTTATCATTTCGCATCCTTTATGTCAAACTCTTCTTGTTCTATCTTTTCCTCAACGGTTGTCGTTAAGCTGATATCCATTTTTTTGCTTACCAGAATAATACCCGCTATCATCGCAACCAGCAGCATGACCGCTGCAAGTTCAAACTGCACGAGATATTTTGTAAACAGGAAGATACCGACTGCCTGAGGATTGTTCGCCCCAATCACTTTATAGTCGCTTGTCGATGCGTCGAGCATAATATGATCTGATACAAACGGTATAGAAACGATGACAATCAAAATTACCACTGCGGATATCCACAGCGCATTGACAATCTTTCCTTCTTTAATATTCTCTTTCACATCTTTAGTTGTATCGAAAAACATCATACCGAATGCATAGAGTGCCATCACTGCACCGGTATAGACAATAATCTGCACAGCACCCAGAAAGTCTGCATCGAGCATAAAGAAAAATCCTGATATTGCTATCATTCCACCTGCAAGTGCACTCATCGCGTAGAGTGCATTTTTACTAAATACAACAATGGCAAACATACCGATTGTTATAACCGAAAATAGATAAAACGCTATCGCTTCCATCACAATCCCTTAATACGCTAACGGCGTTTTTTTAACATTGTTATCTGCATTTGGCGTCAAAGAACCAAATCCAGGATACGGCTTTTGTTTACCCGCTTTGAAAATATCCATCGGCGTTACCAGATCCGGTAATGTCGCATAGTGTGCCCTTTGCTCACTGACATGCTCATAATCCTGTCCATGGGTAATCGCCAGTTCCGGACACACTTCTGCACAGTAACCGCAGTAGATACATCGACCCAGATTGATCGAATAACCTTTGACAACTTTACGTCCTTTACTGCCGTATTTTGTATCGATCTGAATACAGTTTGATATACAGATCTTTTCACACAAGCCGCATCCGATACACGCCTGATTGCCGCTCTCTACCAGCCTTTTAATCTGGTGAAGTGCACGGTATCGAGGGCTGATCGGCAATTTTTCCAGCGGATACTGGACTGTGTGAATATCAAACTTTATCATTTCACGAAATACGATCCACAAACCGACGAACAATTCACCGCTGAGTGTTCTTTTGACAACTCTTTTAAATTTTCCCTGCCACGTTACCGGCGGCTTTTCAACATCCAGATAAAAGTAATCATCCGAGATATTTCTGTTATTGTATTGTGTAAAATCAATCATTTCCCTCTCCTATATCAGCACAATGCCGGTAATCAGTATATTAACAACAGCCAGCGGCATAAGCACTTTCCAACAAAGCCACATCAGCTGATCCGGTCGAACATGTGGCCATGCAGCCCTTACCCACAGGAACAGGAATATAAGAAAAGAGACTTTGAGAAGTATAGCAAGACCACCGGGAATAATTCCTATCGGATTGAAACCACCTAAAAATACTAAGCTTGCTATAAACGCTACGGTAAACATATTGGCATATTCACCGATCGCGAAAAGTCCCCATCTCATTCCTGAATACTCTGTCGCATACCCGGTAACGACTTCCGCTTCATGTTCGAGCAAGTCAAACGGTGTTCTGTTCGTTTCCGCATAGCCTGAAATCAGATACAAAATAAATGCAACAGGCTGTGCCCATACAATCCAGTGT
This sequence comes from Campylobacterales bacterium, assembly GCA_027080605.1. Taxonomy (GTDB): domain Bacteria; phylum Campylobacterota; class Campylobacteria; order Campylobacterales; family QNZT01; genus QNZT01. Next base: position 946 of record JALWRO010000252.1, on the reverse strand, counting down.
CCGATTCCGCCTTCCTGATAGTTGTTGATGTCAATCAGTGACAAAGAACCGACTATCATTAAAGGTGCAATCAGAGAGAGACCGGTCACGACTTCAAAAGACAACATTTGAATAACCGTTCTTGCTGCACCGAGCAAAGACCATTTGTTGTGCGAAGCCATACCCCCGAGCAACGGTGCGTACATTCCCACAGCCATGACACCGACAACAAATAAAATACCGATATTCACATCTGCGACAATCGGATGTACCACATAGTCTGTAAACGGCAGTGTAAACTCAGGTAAAAAAGGTACGCCCGCCATTGCAATAAACGCTGTCGCAGCAGCAAATACCGGCGCTATTCTAAAAATAGGTTTAACAGCATTTTGCGGAACGATATCCTCTTTGGTAAAAAGCTTGATACCGTCTGCCGCAACCTGTAGTATTCCGTAAGGACCGACGTGCATTGGTCCCAGCCTTCTTTGCATAAAAGCAAGTACTTTTCTCTCAAAATATGTCGTAATACCTGCCAATGCAGAAAACACGGTAAGTATGACGATAACTTTGATGATCGTCTCTATAATATATGCACTCTCCATCTTTACACCTTCCTTATTGTTGCTTTGGTAAATCTACTGCCGTCAAAAAGCGCTTCCGCATTTAACACATTGTCAAATGTCGGCAAATACGGAATATCGCCTGCAAGCTGTGAATCGATTTCCACTGTTGTCTCGATCGCACCGTGATCGGTTTTGATCTCAACTTTATCGCCTTCTCCAAATCCATTTGCCTCTGCATAGGATGCAGATACATAGAGTTTTCCATCTGTTTTAAGCTGATGCGCCTTGTTTGTAAAAGGGCTAAACTGGATAATCGGATTTGAAAGATAGACAACATTACTCTCCAGAAGCTCAGCTTTGGCAAGTTTATCTACTTTCCCATCCGCCGCTGTTTCAATCGTTTC
>JALWRO010000251.1:2667-13921 GCA_027080605.1 Campylobacterales bacterium | reverse complement strand
CATCAAGATCACGACTGCCAGCGGCTGGATCGCGATCCGTCCCTCTGGTACCGAAGATGTCTACAAAATCTACGCCGAAAGTTTCAAGTCATGGGAGCATCTGCAGGCACTGCTGGAGGATGCGGTCAAAATCATCAGCGAAGCACTTTCGGAAAATTGATCTGGAGCGTTTCAACACCCCACTTCCTTTTCGATCTCTTCCATCGTCAGTGAGCGCATACCGTAACGCTCCCGCAACATGCGGTAGTGCTCCAGAATCTTCTCCAGAAACATCAGATTCTTTTCACGATCTTTGCCGAAATTGTGTGGATGCCACCAGAGATGGTACACTTCCCCCTCTTTCGCGGCATGCGTCATCGCCGCCTTGACACGACGCAGTTTGAGCCCGTCCAGCAGGGAAAAGACGGGACTATACGGACGCAGAAAGCGGCTGGAGGGGATATCGAGCAACCCTCCGACACGCTTCAGATCCGACGGCGCACAGGTGTGATATCCTGTGAGATTGACGTAGGTATCCAGCAGTTTGACCAGCCGACGGTGCAGCCCACGCCCCTGCCAGTCAGAGGCGTCATAGACAGGATGGTGTTCGTTGCCCCGAAAGGTGTGTATCCCCTCATTGGCAAGGATCTCCAGATAGTCGGGGTTGTACTGGTTTCGGGGAAAGACGATGCTTCTGATCTGACGACCGGTCTCTCTTTTCGTCGTCTCTGTCGCCTGCCGTATGTCGGCGCGGAAGGTCTCGGCGTCCTGTCCCTCTTCGAGACAGTAGTAGTGCGAAAAGGTGTGTGTGGCGATCTCCTGATGGGGCGTCTCTGCGATGCGTTCGATCAGTTCCGGAGCAAAATGAGAGGTTTTATCCAGCTGCCTGTTTTCGATCAGATAACGGTAGAGATCAAACTGTGCGTTTCGGTAAACAGGGCGAGGTTCGGGAAGGTGACGCATAAGCACATCACGATCCGGGAAAAAGAGAAATCCCACGATCGCCCAGGTCGCATGTATGTCGTACTTTTCAAAGAGAGAAAGCATCGCCCGTACCGCTTCGGGAGTCCCTTCGAGATTGGATCGGTACCCCTCTTCGCTGACGACGTCACGCATCCCCCAGTAGAGCTCGAAGTCGAGCGAAATCGTAAAAATACCGGGATGAGTACGCATCAGACTTCCTGGTCCTGCCACACTTTTGCATCACTTCGGCGATGGGAAACGAGACATTGATCCCTGCTGTAATCCCAGTGCAGTATGATCGGCGTCATGGTGATATTGTCATGCGTGGAGGTGTAGATATCGACACCGAGTTTCACCCGTTGATACTCATGATACTCTTCACAAAATGAAATGAAAAGCACTTCAAACTCCTTATAGGGGAACATGCGTTCATGCGAGAGTGCGGCCACCTTGTCCAGAAAACTGGTCAGGATCAAGCCGCAGCGAGGGATGATATTGCCTTTTTCATCGACAAAGCCAGCTGCCAGATCATGCTGGTACTCTTCGTCGCGCAGGTAGGCTTTGCCATCGATATGGATGAAACTGTCGACCAGTCTGCTGTTGTTTTTGAGCGCTTTATAGGCGCGATTTTTGAGATTGCGTTCTGAGAGGATTTTCAGTGAGCGACGAGTGATGTAGCGCTTATCGTCAAAGAGCATATGGAGCATCTCTTCGGATTCTGCTTCCTGCTCCTCCTCGAGGTTGTTGATGAGCAAAGTTGCCAGCAGACGCACATTCCTGCCGTACCGCTTGATGATCCGACCCGCCAGACGGTCCGCGAAATCGACATTTTGCTGCGCCCATGTGACATTTTTCTCCTCTTTGGGAAGTTTAAAATGGCCGATTTCAAAAACGACCAGCACCGGCTGATGGCTCTCTTCGATCATCTCCGCTACAATTGCCTTCAACTTCTTCAGCTTCTGTGCACCCCACTCTGCATAGGGTATTTCCGGTACCGGATAAGTATGCTCATGCTGCGGTACTTCACATCCCATTAATACTCCCTGATTCGATTATATCCACTCTCTCTGAATACCAACATATCGACCGATCTTGATTTATATTTTATCCTCAAAAGCACTTTTTCGATTCGCTCAACGCTCTTTGTGTACAATATATGAGAAAATAAACGATATAGGGTTATTCCATAAATAGGCTGCATATGCAACGAGAAGAGAGTTCATTCCGACGAATCATGGACAATGTCATCGCCCTGACGATGCTGCAGCTCATCAATTACCTCGTGCCGCTGCTGACATTTCCCTACCTCGTGCGTGTACTGGGGATCGACGCCTTCGGTGTTTTTTCGTTTGTGCTTGCGGTGATCAATTACGGCATTATCATCACCGACTACGGCTTTGATCTCTCCGCGACACGGCACATCTCCCTGCACAGAGACGACCCCGCAAAAGTGAGTGAAATTTTCTCCTCCGTCATCACAATCAAAGCGGTCATGGCACTGCTCTTTTTCCTGCTACTGCTTCTTTTGACGCTCAGTATCGAGAAATTTTCCGAGTATATGCCGCTCTACTTTTACGGATTCGGTATGGTGGTCGGGCAGGTACTTTTTCCGGTCTGGTTTTTTCAGGGTATCGAAAAGATGCGCTATATCACCGTACTTAATGCGCTTGCAAAGATCATTTTTGCCGTGGCGATCGTTCTTTTTGTCACCTCGTCGGAAGATCTGGATCTGGTCTTTATTTTCAATGCACTCGGCGCGCTTATAGCCGGTTTTACGGCTTTTTACATCGCAGTCAAACAGTTTGGGGTACGCTTTAGACGTCAACCGATGGATAAATATCTCTTCTATCTCAAAGACGCCTGGTATATCTTCACATCGAGAATAGCCGTACAGCTCTATCAGAGTCTCAATATCATCATCCTCGGCTTTTTTGTCAGCAATACCCTCGTCGGATACTATGCGATCGCCGAAAAAATCGTACGGGCAGCCAGTACCATCATGTCCTCCGTACCAAGGGCGATCTACCCTTATATGTCCAAACTGTATAAAGAGTCTCCCACGATGTTTCACAAACGCAATCTTCAAGCTTCCCTCGGATTGCTGGCAGTCACCCTTCCCGTTGCGGCAGGGGTATGGTATTTTGCACCTGAAATCCTGCAACTTGTCACAGGCAAAACGCCGACACCACAGCTTGTCACCCTGTTACACATTCTGGCACCACTGCTGGTTGTTGCCAGTTACGGGAACCATTTTACCAATATCCTTGTCATCTACAATGAAACAAAACTATTAAACAAAATCGTCGTCACCGCCGGTCTGCTCAACCTGTTGCTGGTTGTCGGTGTCATCCGCTACTTCTCCATCGAAGGTGTTGCATGGCTGACTCTTTTTATCATCAGCTGCGTCATTATCGCCCCCAAAGCCTACTTTATCTTTTTTCGGTTCAGACAAAAAAATTCTGAAAATGCGCCGATCTAGCATAAAGAGCAAACAAAGGCAGTTTTCATGAAACCACACACCAGGCTGGAAAAGGTCAAACACTGTATCAGACGATCCAAAGCGTGTCGGCTTTTGCTCTATTTTCCGCTGGAACTCTACTACCTGTTACTGCGTCTTCGGGTACGCTTCACATCAGACAAAACACACGTGCTCAAACGCTACCGACAAGTTTTTCACAAAGAGCCAAATCTCGACAATCCGGTTACAATGAACGAATACCTCACCTGGCGCAAACTCTTCGACAGAGACTCTCTCCTGCCGCGATGCTCCGACAAATATCGCGTCAGAGAGTATGTGGCGGAGAAAATCGGAGAAACCTATCTTGTACCGCTTCTCACAGCTGCCGACAGTGTCGACAAGATCGATTTTGACAAACTACCGGATCGTTTCGTCATCAAAGTCAACCACGGAAGCGGACAGAATATTATCGTCAAAGACAAACAGCAAGAAGATCTCGAAGCGATCAAAGTACGGCTGCACTACTGGATGAAACGCAGCCACTACTACAACAACCGCGAATGGCAATATAAAGAGATCGAACCGATGATCGTGGTGGAAGAGTTGCTGCTGGATGAGAACGGCAATGTACCCAAAGATTACAAGTTTCATGTATTTGACAGAAAAGTCGAAATGATTCAGGTCGATACCGACCGTTTCGAGAGCCATAAACGCATCTTCTATTCACCGACATGGGAAGAGCTTCCCTTCAACTGGGTGCCGGTGGATGCACACAACCGCCCCAAATACCCAAAAGCCGAACCTCAGCCCAAACCAGATGCCCTGGAGACGATGGTACAACTGGCGGAAAAACTGGCGGAGGATTTTCCCTATGTGCGCGTCGATTTTTACTATACCGGTGGAAAAATCTATTTCGGAGAGCTGACCTTCACCCATGAAAACGGTCTGGCAAAATTTTTCCCGGACCACTACGATACTTTATACGGTCAAAAGATCCCCCATCATATCGAAGCAAAACAACAGCTAGCCCATGCTCTTTAACAGTTACGAGTTTATCTTTTTCTTTCTGCCGCTGGTCTATCTGGCCTATTTCGCACTGCACCGATACGGCAATGCGCTTGTCGCCAAACTCTTTCTGGTACTCGCTTCACTCTTTTTTTACAGCTGGTGGAATCCTGTCTATCTGCCACTGATTCTGGGATCGATGGTTTTCAACTACGTGGTGGGACAGAGACTTGCACGCAGCCGAAAACCGAAACTTTTGCTCTTTTTCGGTGTCGGCGTCAATCTGGCGCTGCTGGGCTATTTCAAATATGCCGACTTTTTCATCAATAATGCAAACTTCCTCTTCGGTACACAAATACCGCTGCTTCATCTGGTACTGCCGTTGGCGATCAGCTTCTTTACCTTTCAGCAAATCGCTTATCTGGTGGACAGTTACCGTCATGAAACCAAAGAGTACGACTTTTTGAACTACGCGCTTTTTGTCACCTTTTTCCCGCAACTTATCGCCGGTCCCATCGTCCACCACAAAGAGATGATGCCCCAGTTTGCCGATGCAAACAACCGCTATCCCAGAGCAGCACATATCGCCGAGGGGCTTTTTATCTTTGCTGTCGGACTCTTTAAAAAAGTGGTCATCGCCGATACCTTCGCCGTCTGGGCGACCGAGGGATTCGATCATACCGCCTCACTCGATTTCGCATCGGCATGGATCACGAGTCTGAGCTACACCTTCCAGCTCTATTTCGACTTCAGCGGCTATACCGACATGGCAATCGGCGCGGCTTTACTGTTCAATATCCGACTGCCGCAAAACTTCAATTCGCCTTATAAAGCGACTTCCATTCAGGATTTCTGGCGACGCTGGCACATCACCCTCTCCCGCTTCCTGCGAGATTACATCTACATTCCGCTGGGCGGCAACAGAAAGTCGGAATACAGAACACACTACAACCTCATGACCACATTTCTGCTCGGCGGTATCTGGCACGGTGCTGGGTGGACGTTTCTTTTCTGGGGTGCTTTGCACGGACTGGCGCTGGTGATCCACCGACTCTGGAAAAAAGCGGGGAAAACACTTCCCAGAGTCGCGGCATGGTTTGTCACGTTCATGTTTGTCAATATCTCATGGGTCTTTTTTCGCGCCAGAAGTTTCGACGACGCGTTTAAAGTACTCAAAGGGATGTTTGGCTTTAACGGCGGTACTGCGACATTTAACACAATGGCGCTGTGGTATATCGCGGCGGCTTTTGTCGTCGTTTTACTCTTTCAAAACAGCAACGAACTTGCCGCGAACAAAAAGCTGAAAAAATATTATCTTTTTATCACCGTCCTGCTTTTTCTCTTTGCATTGTTGCAGATGTTCAATATCTCTGTTCAGGAAGACAGGGTGTCGGAATTTTTATATTTTAACTTTTAGGAGAGCAGTTTTATGAAGAGGATTTTCATATTTTTGATTGCAGCAACGCTGGCGGTGGTGCTGTTTGAACTTTTCCTGCGCTACTCTCCGTTTGGCTACGGTATCTCCCCCGCCGTGTACGACAAAGATCTGGGACAGTGGCACAAAAAAAACTTTTCCAGTATCGAAAAATCGACATGCTTCAGAACACGGTACTATCTGGACAAACGGGGACTGGTCAAAAACGCCTACCCTTACGATCCAGCGAAACAGGATATCATACTACTCGGCGACTCCTATCTGGAAAATTTCAAAGTCAAAAATAAAAATTTAATGCACAACATTCTCTACACTCTCTACAATGGCAAATACAACTTTCTCAACTACGGCTACAGCGGAACATCCGCCGTGCAGCAGTATATGATCCTCAAAACCAAAGTGGATCTGAACCGTACCAGAGCGGTCATTCAGTTTATCAAACCTGAAACAGATATCTTTGAAGTCGATCCCGCAAACTTCGACGCCACGATGCGTCCGAAAGTCTTTCTCGATTTTCATGATCTCGACCATTTTACGATTATCCCGCCAAAACCGCACGATACCAAAGAGCGTATTCGTGATCTGCTGGGAAATCTGGAACTCTACACCTTTGCCCGAAAAGGAGTCTATGTTCTGCGCAAAAAACTAAGCGGTGACGAAAACAGCTCCACCCCGTACAAGCAACGCGAAGGGGAGGATTTTTCCAAAAACTGGCTGCAGTTAAACGGTGCTATTTACCAGACGGCAAAGCTGCTCAGAGAACATCATATCGCCTATAACGTTATCATTTACGGAAAAGAGGATTCCTTCAAAAAGAGTCTCAAGGACTTTTTGCGAAAGCAGGAGATTCCCTTTTACGATCTGGAGGAGATGGCAAAAAAAGCGAACCTGAAGATTCCCAGCTTTTCATGCGACAAACACTGGAACGATACCGCCCATCGCAATATCGCCAAACTGATAAAACGGGAAAATATCGTGCGCTGAGTATCAGTGCATATGTTTCTCATACCAGAGCTGGAAGAGGAATATCGCCCATAGTTTGTATTTGTAATCTTCGTTCCCGCGATAAAACTCTTTTTTGAGCGACATCACATAGCGGGGATTGAGCACACCGTCACGCGCCAGATTCTCTTCCGAAAGTGTCGCATCGACCAGCGGTTTCAACTCCTCTCGCATCCATTTGGAAAAGGGAATGGAAAAGCCTCTTTTGGGTCGATCCAGCAACGCTTCGGGAATATATTGGTGAGCGATATTTTTCAAAAGATACTTCTTCACACCGCCTTTGATTTTCAGACTGGCAGGGACTTTTGCCATCAACTCTATCAACGCTTTATCCAGATAGGGCACTCTTGGAGTGATGCCGTAAAGCCCCAGACTTTGCGTCGTTTTAACCAACTCGGCGTTGATCAGCAACGATTTGAAATAGCTTCCGATAATCTGATCGACCCCCTCTGCATGCGGTCCGAAACCGATCTGTGCAAACATATTTTTTTCACTCTGAACACGATGCAATAACAGCTTTTCCTGTTCATGAGGATGAAAAAGCATCAGTCGCAACTCTACCATACTGGGAATATCCCCCGCATCCAGCATCTGTACCATTTTGTAGTAACGCGTCGGCATATTTTTGTAGTGACGCAGATAGGGCAGTCCGGTAGGGTCAATCACCTGAAGCAGTCTTGAAACCCCTCTTTTCAACGGTCGCGGAAATCCCAGCACCGCTTCGAAACGTCCCGCATCATCCGCCGTGGCAAACACCTCATCGCCCCCGTCTCCGACAAAAAGAGTGTGCACCCCGCTTTCATGCACAATACGTGAAAGCAACAGTGTCGGGATTGCGCCGTTATTGTAAAACGGCTCGGCAAATACATCCGAGAGCATCGGTACCGTCTTGACGGCATCCTGCGCGGTAAATCGATACTCCGTATGCTCCGTACCCAGATGGGCGGCGATTTTCCGGGCATCGGGGGATTCGTCATATTTTGCATCTTCAAAACCGATGGTAAATGTCTTTATTTTTCGTCCGCTCTGTGCCTGCAGTAACGCGGCGAGTGCAGAGCTATCATACCCTCCACTCAAAGAGACACCTACCTCCTGCACACCGACCAGGCGCCTTTGCACGGCATCTGTCAATACATGCGCTACCTCCTGCTGAAACGACGCTTCATCCAAATCCAGTTTCGTCTGATCATAACAGGCACCAAGCCCCCAGTATCGCTCTTCATGAAGTGTGTCACAGCGCAGATCATAGACCAAAAAATGGCCGGAATGTACTTTGTAACAGTCTGCGTAGATGGTATCGGGCTGCACAATAAACCCATAAGTAAAATAGTCTCTCAAAGCGGTATCGGACAACCTCTTTTCAAAAAAGTCACTCTCCGCCAGAGTATGCAGAGAGGAGGAGAAGGCAAAGAGCTCAGGTGTATGGTAAAAGAAGAGCGGTTTGACACCGACGTGATCTCTGGCGAGTATCAGCCGTGCATGCTCTCTGTCAAACAGTACAAGAGAAAACACCCCCTCCAGACGGCGTAAAAGTCTCTCGATACCCCACTCCCGATAGCCCTGCAGAATCACTTCTGTATCTTCTGTATCTGGTGTGAGATCCAGCTCCTTTTTCAAGTCGGTGCTGTTGTACAAGGTCCCATCATACCCTATCAAGAGCACACCACTCTCTCTGGCATCGCCATGCCATACCAAAGCCCCGCTTTCAAACCGGATATGGGTAGTATATTCACCGGTCATGGAAATGCTACTGTTTTTTAAAAATAACCCCGATATGATGCTCATAGATCTATTTTATCTATTTTTTATTATTCTTACGTATATCGGTAAGATTTTTTTCACTCTTCCTATTTGAGGAGTAGCTACATTGGGTTTAAAACATTTCCATCTGTTGTCGATATAACTATCATAAGCATTTGCTAAAGGAGTGTGTGTGCCAGAGAAGAAAGTACTTTTTGTTGTCAACTCGCTCTCCCATGGCGGTGCAGAAAAGGTCCTCTCACTCCTGGCAAACAATTTTCATGAGAGATCACTCTTCAGTGTGGAGATCGTGCTGCTGGAAAATGTACGCACTTATCCTGTATCTGAAGAGATTCCGGTAACTGCATTCTCTCCGGGTGTCCAAAACAGTGCAATCAAAAAACTACTCATGTTACCGGTAGATGCGGTGCGGCTCGCAAAATATGTCAAAAAAAGTGATCCCGATGTTGTCATCAGTTTCATTTTTCGCGCCGATTTTGTCAATATCCTCTCTTCATTGCTGACCCGAAAACCGACGATCGTAAGCGCCCGTGTACACACCAGCTCGACATACCAGGGGAAGAGTCTCGGTGCAACAATCAACAAATTTTTGATCAAAACACTCTACCCCAAAGCCGATACGATCATCAATGTCTCACAGGGCACACAACGGGATTTGACAGAAAATTTTCATATTCCCGAAAAGAAGCAGTGCGTCATCTACAACCCTTATGAGATAGAGAAGATCGAAGCACTGGCAGAACAAACACCCGATACCCTACCGCCGCTGCAAAGAGCGCGTACGTTTGTCATCGTCTCCAGGCTCAGACCGATTAAAAATATCGAAATGATTATCGATATCTTTGCGACACTCCCCGAAGACACCCGCCTGCTGATTGTCGGAGACGGTCCTCATGAAGCAGCTTTGAAAGCACGTGTCAACGTACTTAAACTTCAGGATCGTATCCTCTTTACCGGACCACAGGAGAACCCCTACCGGTTCATGAAACAGGCAGCCATCTACCTCTCTGCATCCAATGCGGAAGGTTTTCCCAACGCACTGGTCGAAGCGATGCTTTGCGGATGTGCCGTGATCTCGACCGACTGTCCTTCCGGTCCCAGAGAGATTCTGGCACCGGACACACCATTTGACGCCCTTTTAAAAGAGGGGCTGGAGGAGACTCCTTACGGTATTTTGGTTGCTGTAAAAGATCATGAAGCCTATAAAAACGCGATGTTGCAGTTCCTGGAGGATCAGGCAAAAAGAGAGGTACTGGCAATTTCCGGTAGAAAAAGAGCCGCTGATTTCCGGATGGAGACGATACTCAGCCAATATGCCCGTAAGATCGAAGAGGTCACAGCGACAACATGAAAAAGATTGTACTGGTCGCCAACACCTCATGGTCTATGATCAAATTCCGCTCAGGTATCATCAAAAGGCTGGTCAGTGAGGGATACAGACTCTATGTCATCGCCCCCTATGACCATTTCGCTGATGAGCTGGAAAAGATGGGGTGTATCTACATCGATATTCCGATGAACAACAAAGGCACCAATATATTTGCAGACCTTCTCTTCATGAAACGGCTCTACAAACTCTACAAAGAGCTGCATCCCGATCTTATTTTTCACTACACCATCAAACCCAATATCTACGGTACACTCGCCGCCAAAAAAGCCGGTATCAAATCGGTCGCTGTCGTTACCGGACTGGGATATACCTTTATCAATGACAACGTGACGGCAAAAGCGGCGAAATTTTTGTACAAAATATCTCTGAAACACGCCACACAAGTCTGGTTTATCAACACCGATGATAAAAACAAGTTTCTGCTCTACAAACTGGTACCTCACGAAAAGATCGAACTGTTGCCCAGTGAAGGAATCAATATCGACTATTTCAAACCCGAACGACTTCCCAAAGAAGAGAACAATTTTCGGTTCATTTTGATAGCGCGCCTGCTCTGGGACAAAGGGGTGGGAGAGTATGTCAAAGCCGCCAAAGAGCTGCGCAAAAAATATCCGCAAGTCAGCTGGCAACTGCTGGGATTTATCGATGCACAGAATCCACAGGCAATCTCCCCCGAACAGGTAACATTCTGGGAAAAAGAGGGCTATATCGAATATCTGGGTACCGCCGAAGATGTACGCCCCTATATCGCGCAGGCAGATTGTGTAGTACTCCCCTCCTACAGGGAAGGGATGAGTATGATCTTGCTCGAATCCGCGTCGATGGCAAAACCGCTGATCGCAACTAACGTCCCCGGATGCAGGGATCTGGTCAACCACCATATCAGCGGATACCTCTGCAATCCAAAAGATTATCTTGACCTGATGCGAAAAATGGAAAAGATGCTCCAGGCCACACCGGAACAAAGGGCAGAGATGGGTGCTTGCGGCAGAGAGATTATCGCCTCGGAGTATAACGAAGAGACTGTAATCGAGAAATATCTTTTAACGATTAAAACTTTGCTGTCTGAAAAAAGCCACTTTCGGCTAAAGTATCGTCATGAGAGCAGATAAAAAAAGTGCAATCACACTGGGCAAATGGCTGCTGAAACGTTTCGGCTATCTCAAAAAAGAGTTCAGGGGAATCATTGACAAAGCGACCTATCAGCCACAGTCGAGATTTCTCCTGCACAAATGGCACGGGCACAGATGCCCTTTTGAAG
>JALWRO010000251.1:955-2657 GCA_027080605.1 Campylobacterales bacterium | reverse complement strand
TCTTTTACAACTATACCGGTCGCCTGCTTTTTGGCACAAAGGAGCTCGTCGCCCTGCTGACCGGTGGCAAAATTATCAAAAAATCGATACAACTGGAAGGGTTTGAAAAGGTAGATTTCAAAGAGATCTACCAAAAAGGTTCCGACAGTGTTCTGTGGCCGAAATCTCCCTTTATCCAAACTCATGAATCTGAAATCCCCGCCTCTTTTTTTACCAGACTCACCAATTCTTATCATCTTGCAAACCAGCCGGTACAAGAGGGGCTGGATATCCGAAAAACACCCTGGTGGGAGGAAGTTTCCAAAAACATACGGGAGTGGATTATCGACGACTCCGGACGGATTAGAAGAGAAGAACTGAGCAACTTCAGAAAAGAGAGCCGGTTTGAAAAGTTCATTACCGACCAGTTTACCTATGTCGATACCCAAAACAGTTACTTTAGCGAATATCTAAAAGCGATCGATGTTGTTTTGGAATACCACCGGTTTGCACAATATATCCCCAAAGAGATACTCGCCTCCATTTCGGAAAGCCGTGCCGGAAACAATGCATGTATCGTCTATCGCGGTAAGCGGCTGAGTGAGAAAAGTCTCTTTTACGCCACCGCGGTTTCGGACATCACCAAACATGTGCCGCTCTCAGGTATGCAAGAAACCGTTGTCTGCGATCTGGGAACCGGATACGGCGGTCTTCCGGCGATGCTTCGTTACTACATGAACGAGAGTTGCCAGATTTTAATCGACTTTCCCGAAGTGCTTATTTTCGCCGCGTACTACATCCGTTACAATTTCCCCGATGCCAAAATAGCATTGCTGGAAGATCTGCACAAAAATGATTTTAAAAGCATGATCAATGAATATGATTTTATCCTGATCCCGCCGGAATATATGACGTACATCCCGAATGAAACGATCGATTTGCTTACCAATACCGCATCTTTGGGGTTTCTCGATCCTGAAACATCTGACCGCTATCTGTCGGACATTTCACGCGTACTGAAAAAGGGAGGCTATTTTTACTCTGTCAATCAAGCCTATACCGGTAAACTCGGTACGGGCATGTATGCATGGGATTTTCATGAAGAGTATCTGACGATACTCCTCTCTTTCAGCAACCGTTTTGCCTATCCGCAATGGCTGGGCAAAAAGTGCTGACAAATACCGACTACTCCGATACCAGACGGATATTGTCCAGCCAGCCGCCGCCGGTTACAAAGTAACGCACTTCTTTGATTTTATTGCCCGGTTCCAGTTCTTCCAGATACGCCTGAATATCCACCCTGAAAAGTTCCACCTGATCCTGCGGTGCATAACTGTACCCCCGCACCAGTTCAATCGGTGACTGATATTTCAGATAGACACTCTCACCATAAACAGTTTTGGTATCGGTAGCATGTACGTGGTTTCTGTAAGAGTCCCAAAACATAAACCGCTCACCCAAATCCGTCTCCACAATTACCCCTAACAGATAGTGCGGCATATTGATTCCGTCAAATCCTCCAACTTCCACTTCAAGAATCGTCTGGTTTTTATTGAAAACCGGAAGTCTGTAAAGATTTTGCAGGCTTCCTCCGGTAGCAATAAACCGTCCACACGCTGTACTGCCGTTAAAAGAGGGAGTTTTGATAATCATACGTGCATATCCGCTCGGATTGTTGATAATCGTCCAATTGTCAAAATTGTGATCCTCAAAATCGGCATAT
>JALWRO010000251.1:0-945 GCA_027080605.1 Campylobacterales bacterium | reverse complement strand
GGCATATACGGTCGGAGGAAGCAGCGCTTCGTGCTGTGACATCACAATATTGTCCACCTCTCCGCTTCCCCGGATCAATATACCGTCAACTGAAACAATTTTATTGCCCGGTTCAAAATCCTGCAAATCTTCCTGAAGGTTTCTGGAGAAAGTATGCCATTCACCGTTCATACTGACAGCGCTGAGACCGTGGTGAATATATTGTCCGTTGACCACCCCTCTGTCATGATTTGACGGGGTATAGTACATATATCGCTGACCGTTGGTTGTCTGGACATTGACCATAAACATAAACCACTCCGAATAGCGCATATCCCAGTGAAGATATTTGCGCTCACGCTCGTTCCACGCTCCGGCTCTGCCTGCCCAGTTGCCGATCATATACCCATTATGGGTAGTATCTCCCCGCAACTGAATCACCTGACTCTGATGCAGTTCATCATATACCACACTAACCGAAGCACCGGCAGGATTGTTGTCATAGATACTCCAGCGCTGCGTGCTGCCATCTTCCGCATCTTCATAAGTCACATCAGGAAGTTTCGGCGGTTCATTGGTCAAAAGAATATTATCTACCCGACCGTTGCCGCGGATCAATATACCGTCCACTTCGGTGATATGATTGTCCGGTTCATAAAGCTGCAAATCTCTCTCCAGCTCCAGCCTCTCGGTATGCCATGCACCATCTGTGCGTGCGCTACCCAAACCAAAGTGAATATATTCACTGTTGATTTTGCCCCTGTTGTTATCCATGGCGGAGTAGTAGAGGAACCTGCGTCCCTGATCTGTCTGCACCATTACAAAAAAGCTATAATAACCACTGAACTTTGTATCGAGTTCCAGTATTTTTTCAGTCGTATTGTGCCACGCGTGGCTATGACTCGGCAAGTGCCCCAGACCGAATCCATTCGCCGTTCCCTCTCCGTTCAGTTCTATGACATAAGA
>JALWRO010000250.1:7115-13937 GCA_027080605.1 Campylobacterales bacterium | reverse complement strand
TGCGATATAGATTTCTGGCAAGCAATACCAGCAATGCAAGTGCAAAGAGTTTAAAGTCCAGTTCACTGGCAAAATGGGTGTTTTCGAAAAGTTTGCTTTCGGTTACCGTTTCTCCCTGTGCCTGAAACTCCAGAATCTGCGGAATGTAGTAGTGTACATACAACAGCCCCGTCGCAATCACAAGAAAGGCACTGACTGAGGTGACGGTATCGCGGTCGAAATTTTTATATTTAAACCCCTCGTAGAGTGCTACTGCCAGGACGGTAAAATCTACCAGATAACTGAGTCTGACAAAATTTTCCGTCATGATCAGACCCTCCTGAAAGCGGGTGAGTATTTCGCTGCCGAGATAGTGCTCACTGTGAAACGTCACCGGTGCGACAACAATACCCGCATAGAGACCTGCGCCGAGGGTAATACCCAGTAAAATGAAATAAGCGATGGTGATGCCTTTGGGAATGGATGGCATAAAACTCCTTTTTTGACAAATTATAGCCAATAGTGCTTTTAATTAAGATAAACTTTATCCTAATTAATATATAATAGTTTTGTAAGTTTAATATGAAAAAGTTATGCTTACTGCTATATAGACAGGGGAAACAGTGCGGCAACATGTCGCACTGTGCTATTTCTACACTTCAACTATACTTATTTACTTATCTTATACAATTTTTTCAAACTTTAATGCTTTTCGTTGTAAAATTATGTTTATAACTAGTTTTTATAGTTAACAAGAGGAGCAGAAATGAAAAAATATATTGTAATGTCGATAGCGGCGGCAATAGTAACAGCAAACGCTGTGGCAGCAGATGCCAGTGAAACAGCGGCGGTAGCAGCGCCGGTGCAGGCAACTCAGACAGCATCTGATGATGCATTGGTTAAGAAAGTTGCCAAACTTGAAAAGAGCCTTAAAAGGTTGAAAAAACAGCTTTCCAAAGTTAAGGCGCATGACGCTACGGATAATATTAAATGGAGTGTCGATTTCAGAACGGCAGTGGACTCTTTGAAATATACGACTGCAGCAGGCAATGAGTATAAAAACAGTTCTTTACTCTCTAACAGGCTTTGGTTAAATATGGCATATGCACCAACCAACAGTATGATTTTTAAAGGGCAGTTGTCTTTTAACAAAGCATATGGTGCGACACCGGCTAACCCTGCTAACAACGGTTTCCCGCAAAGAGGATTTGGTTATGATACGTTTGACTGGGTACTGAACGAAAACCTGCTGGACGATAGTCTGCGAGTCAGAGAAGCATACTGGTTGTATATGAGCGACAGTTTACTGGGCAGCAAAGTGAGCTGGACAGCATCGTTTGGTCGACGACCTTCTACTAACGGATTCCTGATCTCTTTAAGAGACGGTGATAAACCGAGATCTCCACTCGGACATAATATAAATGTTGAATTTGACGGTGCAAGCTTTAAATTTGGTCTTGAAAGAGTAACAAACGTCAGCGGTATGTACCTGAAATTCTGTTTTGGTCGCGGTTTGACCAATGCGAGAAGCAGATTTAATATGGATGGCGGCTTCAAGTCCATGGGTGATTATGCGAAAGACAAAAATACTTTAAAAGATATCGATCTGGCAGGATTTATTTTTGTGCCGTATGATGACGGACAGTATAAAGTGATGACAACATATTACAGAGGATTCAACGTTCCGGGATTCGTGATGGCTGATCCAGGTATGATGAGCGGCAACAATACCGGTATGCTGGCGATCAATCAGGATGGAAGTTTCGGACTCAATCCGGGACTTAGTATGAAAAATCTCGGTGATCAGGATGGTGCGGCGATTTCACTGCTTGTAGACGGTATCGGTGACGGTATCAATGATTTTCTTGACGGCACGAAATTTTTTGCCAGTTTTGCATGGTCACAAAGCAGACCTGACAATGTGTACAAAACACTTGATGTAAACAAAATGATGGGTGCTATTCAACAAGGTGTGCAGCAAGCATTGCAACAGCAGCAGATTGCCAATCCGACGCCTGCTCAGATGCAGGCGGCACAGGCACAGGTTGTACAGGGTATGATTGGGCAACTCCAGGCAAATCCTCAGGCAGCAGCGCAATTTGTCAAAGATGCGGGTATGCTCGGTTCTAACGATAACGAAACAGGTACTTCTTACTGGGTCGGTGTCAATGTTCCTGTGATGTTTACCGACGACGGTACATTTGGTGTCGAATATAATCACGGCAGTAAATACTGGAGACCGTTTACCTATGCGGAAGATACGATGGTCGGTTCCAAAATGGCGGTACGCGGAGATGCGATCGAGGCATACTATATCCAACCGCTCATGAAAGGTTTTTCTGCAGAAGTCAGATATACGAAATTAAACTATGATTATACCGGTAGTCAGGGATTTTTCGGTGCAGGCGGTACACCTATGACAATGTCTGAAGCAAAAGCGATGGGTATGGATCCAATCGAAGATGCTCAGGATATCAGAGTATCCCTCAGATACCAGTTCTAGAAAAATATTTATGAGGAGAAGGTTCTCCTCTTTTTGGAAGTGGAAACTTTAGTCTCATTAAAACAGGATGTGGCTAAAGCAACACTTCCGAAAATCTCTTAACGTAACGGGATTTGTTCTCTCTCTATCTGCTGTTCTCAGGTTTTCCTTTAACGTGAACAAAGGAGACTTTCCACAAATTACTGCCGTTAAAATCAGAATTTTGTAAATCGTTGTTTTCAAATTTTGCACCGCCGAGTGCGGCATGTGAAAAGTTGCAGTGGTTTATTTTTGCATCGATAAAGTTGGTTGCCCACGCGCGCGTGTGGCTAAAATCGGTGTGATTAAGTGTAGCGGATACAAATTTGGCACCTTTGATCGTAGCACCGGAAAAGTTGGCATCAGTGAGATCTGTATTGGAGAAGTTGATTTTTCGTGCGTCCATACCGCTGAAATTTGCTCCTGAGAGATTTGATTCACTCAAGTCAACACGAATGAGGTTATATTGCCTCAGGTCGGCGTTGCTCAGGTCACACATTTTGCATTCATATTCTGTCTGCAGTTCATGAAGATCTTGTTTATCGCAGGCGTATATTATGCTATACAGCAACAGAACAATTGAAAAGAGTTTCATTTCTGGATACTCTGGAGTTTTTTTAAAAATTCCGGTGCATCACCGCTGCCTTCAAACTGGGTGATCAACTTGCCGTCAGGTGTGATAAAGAAAAAAGTGGGAACCCCTATAAACGAATATCCCCGGGGCAGTCTCTTTTTATCTTTGGTAATATCGTATGCAAGAAGTTTATAGTGCGATTGCATAAAGGCACTGAGTTTTGGATCATGAAAAACGACCTCTTTCATATAGCTGCATTCCGGACACCATGAGGCATGGTACATCATTAATACAGTTTTGTGTTCACTTTTTGCCTCTTTTATGGTTTGATTGTAATCATTTGACCAATGCAATTCTCCTGCAGATAAAATTGTTACTATAGATAACAGACTTAATAATTTACTCATAAAACAGACCTCGTATAAATTATTTTAATGTAGTTAAACGATAGAATCATACCATATTTTTTGTTGAACAAATGTGAAACTTTTTTTGCAAAAGTCCCAAAAAGTACTGATAATAGTAGTTTTTGACTACCTCACGCTTTCATTTTTTTTATATATTGTTAAGAAAATGTAAGTATAATTATACGTTTATCAAACAGAAATCATAAGGAGGAAAGATGTTGAAAAAAAGAGACGCGCATCAGGCTGGTGCGGCTTCTGGCAAAGA
The DNA here is from genome assembly GCA_027080605.1 of Campylobacterales bacterium. Taxonomy (GTDB): domain Bacteria; phylum Campylobacterota; class Campylobacteria; order Campylobacterales; family QNZT01; genus QNZT01. The sequence continues at coordinate 10,191 of JALWRO010000250.1, read as the reverse complement.
TTCCAACTCTGTATCCACTATAGAGCGATCTGACAGAAGAAATTTTTTCAAGAAGACACTTACATATTCGGTAGGTGCATTGGCTGCTGCAAATGTTTTATCACCGGTAAAAATGAGAGCCGATGACCCAGCGATTATGGAAGAGAAACCATGGGGAACGACACTTGGCGATCCTGTGACAAAAAATCGTTACGGAATTCCTTCCGCATATGAGCACAATGTTATCAGAAGAAATGCTGAGTTGCTGAGATCGGGTAACTGGCAGGCTTCTATTGCAATGTGTCCTATTCAGGATATGGAAGGTATTTTAACGCCAAACGGACTCTTCTTCAGTCGTGCGCACGGCGGTATTGCACATATCGATCCAAATGAACACAGACTGATGATTCACGGTTTGGTTGATAAAACACTTGTTTTGACGATGGATCAACTCAAGCGTTATCCAAGCGTAAGCAGAATTCACTTTATCGAGTGTCCTGCAAACGGCGGACCGGAATGGAGAGGACCACAGTTCAACTCTATTCAGTTTGCGAAAGGTATGATGAGTTGTGCACAGTGGACCGGTGTGTATATCAAAGATATTCTCAAGGATCTTGGACTGAAGCCAAATGCAAGATGGATGCTGGCTGAAGGTGCAGACAACTCACATATGGGTAGAACAGTTCCTGTTGACAAAGTACTTGATGATGCAATGATTGTCTGGGCTCAGAACGGTGAAGCACTCAGACCGGAGCAGGGATATCCAATCAGACTGCTGGTACCGGGCTGGGAAGGTAACCTCTGTGTTAAATGGCTTTGCAGACTTGAATTTGCCGAAGAACCGTACTATGCAAAAGAGGAGACAGCAAAATATACAGCACTCAAACCGAGCGGAAAAGCGATCCAGCACTTCTATGCCAATGAAGTCAACTCTGTAATTACTTCTCCTTGTCCTGAAAAACCGTGGACAGACCTTAAAAAAGGTGATATCGTTGAAATCGAAGGTCTTGCATGGAGTGGTATGGGTACTATCGAGGGTGTAGATATTTCGTTTGACGGCGGTAAAAACTGGGTAGAAGCGAGTCTGAAAGGTCTTGTGCTGCCAAAAGCATGGACAAGATTCAGCTATATCTATAAATATGAAGGGAAACCGTTACTCCTCTCCAGTCGTGCGCGTGATGATGCAGGACATATTCAACCGTCGGTGAAAGAAGAGAGAGCAGTTATGGGTGTAGAATCTGTTTACCACAGAAACGGTATCCATACATGGCAAGTAACAGCAAAAGGAGAGGTTAACAATGTTCAAGTCTTATCGTAATATTCTGTTTGGAGCCGCATTGATAGCTGGAGCTTCTGCGACATTGCTTGCAAATGCAGATATCAATGCCAATACAGGTGGAAGTAAAAAATATGCTGCCGGTAAAGAAAAAGGAAAACTTGTTATAGACGGTGGTGTTACCTATCCCGTTCATAACGGTATGACAGGTCCTTATCACATTAATGAAAAAGCACACGGTCTTGCAATCAACAACGGCAGACCCGCAACACCTAACGAGATCAAAGCATGGGACATCGATGTCATGCCTGACGGTACAGGACTTCCAAAAGGTCATGGTACTGCAGAAGAGGGTGAAGAGGTGTATGAAGCGAAGTGTCTTTCCTGTCACGGTGACTTCGGTTCCGGCGGCGGTGGATATCCTTCACTTTCCAAAGGTAATGCCTATGAATTGCACAAAACACTGAAGTTTCAGAGAACGACACCGGATGCAGACGGTCCGGTACGTGTATTTGGAACCTACTGGCCGCGTGCAAGTACACTTTGGTGGTATATTAAAACCGGTATGCCGCATCCTGCACCTTTGAGTCTGACAGACAATCAGGTTTATGCACTGGTCGCATACATTTACACACTGAATGAGCTGAAACTTAACGGTGAAGAGGTTGAAGACGATACGGAGATCAATCAGGATAACGTGCTGAAAGTAGATTTACCGAACAAAGACGGTTTTATTCCGAAAATTGACGGACCAAACGGTCTTGAAAATACACGTGCATTTTTTAACGACTATAAAAATTACGGTAACGGTACACGTTGTATGCATGACTGTTTCAAAGGAGAACCGAAGATTTTGCCTATTCAGATCGAGCAAAAAAGTTTCTTACCTCCTTTGTCAGAGAAGAGAGACCTTCCGAAAAATCCTTGCTGGATTGCAAGCTGTGATGTAGAAGCGGGTGCTGCAGGCAGTGCAAATGCTGAAGGCAAAAAAATCTATGATGCACACTGTGCTGTCTGCCACGGCAATGACAGTATGGGAGCACCGAATCTCGGTAACAAAGAAGCATGGGCAAAAGTTATGAAGCAGGGTATGGATACTGTACTGAAAAATGCTATCAATGGTAAAAATGCGATGCCTCCGAGAGGCGGTACAGATTTACCTGATGACAAAATTAAAGCGGCTATCGAGTATATGTATAGCAAAAGTAAGTAATCCACGATTACTTCACGTTAAAAAAGTAAAATTACGTGTTTAAAACAGATCGCTAAGGTTTGTTTTACAAATGAAGAGGTTGCAATAGACCTCTTCACATGTTTACAATAAAATAAAAAGGAATGAAAGATGGAAAGAAGAAAATTTTTAGGTTTCGGTCTTGCAGCGATTGCGGCAATGCCTGCTATTGTAAGTGCTAAAGATGAGAGAAAAGAGAAGCCCGATGCATGGACTGCAAAAACTGTAAAAGATGCTGTTGAAAAGCTTTATGGAACGATTACACCGGTAGAGAAAGGTGTTAAAGTCAAAGCACCGAAAGTAGCGAGTAACGGTGGACAAATTCCTGTAACTGTAAAATCTGACATTGAAGCAAAATCTGTTGCAGTTTTCCAGAATGTCAACCCTGAAAAACTTGTTGCTGTATTTGATGTTCCGGAAGGACAGCCTGTTGATTTCTCTTTCAAGATCAAAATGAAAAAATCCGGTACTATCACTGCAATTGTAGAAGGCAAAGATGGTAAATACTACAAAGGTGCACAGACTCTTGAAGTGGCACTTGGTGGTTGTGAAGGTTAATCTTCCCTGATGACGAAGACAGATTTTTGATA
>JALWRO010000250.1:0-7105 GCA_027080605.1 Campylobacterales bacterium | reverse complement strand
AGGACAAACGATGAAATTAAAAGCAAAAGCAAAAGGTGATTTAGTACAAGTAAAAGCTATGATGAAACATGATATGCTGACTTATGATCAGGCAAAAAAGAAAGGTAAAGAAGCAAACTTCATTACCCATATTACAGGAAAAGCGAACGGTAAAGTGGTATTTGATATGTCTACAAGTCAGTTCCTTTCCAAAAACCCTTTGATCAAATTCAAATTCAAAGGTGCCAAAAAAGGTGACGAGTTCGAATTAAGCTGGGTTGACCTTAAAGGTAATACAAAATCTAAAAAAGTAAAAATTAAATAGTTAATTTGATCTATTATATACCCGGAGTAGCACTTCGGGTGTATACTCTCTGCGTTATACATATATTTATAGTTTGTACTGCTAAAAGGTAATTTATGCCATTTCAAAATATAGAACCCGGCGAAAATATTCAGGAAGTTATCAAATCTGCATTTGATGTTTTTCTCAATGTTTCCGGCGAGTGGGGCTATGACGAAAATTATGCACTTGTGATTCATGAAACCGAAGTACCGCTTCAGCAACTGGAGCATACACTGGCGTCGATGCGCGCGTTTATAGAGATGAATATGACGCAGCCTGAAGATAAGCGCTACGGGGCGATCAATGTCAATGAAACAGCACGTGAGTGTATTGCCAAAGATAACAGGATTTACGATAAAATTGTTTATGAAACAAGTGCAATGCTTGAGAGTGATTATGAAAAGTTTATCGATGAGTATAAAGAGGGGTATGGTACACCCGGTTTTGATCTCGATGAACATTTTCAAAGACGCAAAGCAAAAACGGTGACTTTGGAAAAAGTCTTTTGGTTCGATATCACAGATGTGAATAAATCATAAAAGAAAGGATCTATATGAAAAAATATATACTGCTCTTATTGGTAGCTGCAGGTTTTGCGATGACTGCGTCTGCCGATGCGACAACAGCAACTGCAAATGCGGCTAAAGTAACGGAAAGTGTCAAAGCAGCAGCGACAACTGCTGCGGCAGAGGTAAAAAAAGAGGTGAAAAAAGTAGCTGACGCGGCGACTACATCTGCAAATGATGACATCCGAATTTATCAGGCAGATAACAGTGACGGGAAAATTACACCCGACACCATTCAAAAAGCGTTTGAAAAAGCCGGTTTTTATATGGCAGCGAACAACGGTATGAATTTTCCGTTCAAAAGAGATTTCAACAATACTTACTATGATGTTTTTAATCTGGCAGCGTTCTACAATAAAGATGTTGTGGCGGAATTTATCAAAAAATATCCGACTATCGGACTCTTTGCACCGATGACGATGTCAATCTACACTAAAAAAGGTGATAAAACCATTTCTATTGCAACGCTAAATCCAAAAAGAATGGCCACTATTACGGGAATTCCGGCGGATCATCCGGGCTGGAAAAAACTCGATGATATGATTCACAAAGCACTCAAAGCGGCTATGCCTAACGGTAAGTTTGTACCATACACTGCAAAACAGATTGATGTAAAAGAACCGCTGACTGTCGAAGCGACAATGCAGATGGGTGATGACTGGGAAGATAAACTGGAAGATCTTGAGAACAATTTTGAGAGTGCCCTGACCGTTAATGGTTTTGCAATGCCTGCATTTAATGAGCTTCATGAAGATATTGAAGATACAGGGTATGATTTTTATATTGTCTATTCCGTGTGTAAAATTCCTGTAGCGTATACAATCTCAAAAAATCATCCGGAAATGGGCGCCTATGCACCTTGTTCTATGTATATTTACAAAAAAGAGGGTGACAAAACGGTTCACTTCGGTATTCATCATGTGAAAAACTGGGTACACTCTATGGGATTGACAGACAAAGAAGAGTTGAAAATCCTTAACGGTGCCATGGATAAATTTGCAGCATTGCTGAAAAAAGTGACAGAAGCGAAATAATCCTACTCATCGGGCAGGTGAACTTCATCGTGAAGGTGAAGTTCACCGCCTCTGACCACCTTGGCAAAGACACCCCGGTCATGGCGTAACAGTTTAGGTACGCGTTTATCGATTTTTGAGAGGTGGTTACAGAGTGTACAGTTTTGTGCAATCTCCAGAACAACTTCACCAAGCTTAATCTTATCTCCCGGATTGACTCGATGCAGATCATAATCTATGACAATATTTTCACCCAAAGCGCCGAAAGAAGCATCAATGTTTTCATGAAGCAACATATCGTATGCAAGCGATGAAGTGAGTAAAACAGTTCGCGACGTATCCTTTCCGTAATGTTTATCTCCGAAAATGCCTTTCTCATCCAATTCAATTTTTTCACATGATGTAGTCTGTTTTTGTAAATCGGTAATGAAAAGTGCCAAAACATGGGCGATAACTTGAGACAAAAGGGCTCCTTTGGGTATAATGAGAAGATTTTAGCACTTTTTGATTAGTGTAAAATAAATGATCAGGAGAAAAATTGAAAAAGATAATAAGTGTTGTATTGTTTTTGGCTGCATTTTCGTTACAGGCGTTTGAACTGGGAAAATATGGCAGCTTTACGTTTCAGAAAGTTAATGGCAATGTCTATGTCATGCACGGTCCGGTGATGGAACCGAATGTGGAAAATGAAGGTTTCATGAATAATCCCGCAGTCATTGTCGAGAAAAACGGATTGATTGTGGTTGATCCCGGAGGTAATTACAATGTCGGGAAAAAGATTCTTGCCGAAATAGAAAAAGTGAGTAAAAAACCGATCGTGGCGATTTTCGATACGCATAAACACGGTGATCACTGGTTTGCAAACAAAGCGATTCTTGAAAAATATCCTCATGTAAAGATATATGCACACCCCAATATGATTAAAGAGGTCAAAGGGGGAGAAGCACGCAAATGGTACGGTATTTTAAACAGATTGACCAAAAATCTCAAAGGTACGGATAATGCATTTGCCTATCCCAACCATGCCCTCAAAGACGGTGAAAGGGTAGAGGTAGATGGAGAAAAATTTGTCGTCTATCATCCAAAACGTGCCCATACCGATACCGATTTGATGATTGTACATCAAAATTCACAGACGATGTTTCTGGGAGATAATGTCATGAGAGGACGTTTCGGAAATTTTGATGAGAGTTCCAGTATTTTAGGAAATATTACGGTGCTTGAAAAACTCAAAAAAGAGAAAGCGTTGCGCTACTATATTCCGGGACATGGTATGTCGGGGCAGAGAGATGCTGTGATTGATCCTTTTTTGACCTATCTGAAAACAGTGGCAAAATGGGCAAAAAAAGCGTACGATGATGATCTCGAAGCATTTGAAGTTAAGCCGCAGGCGGTGAAAGAGCTGAAAGCGTTTCAGAACTGGGATGCGTTTGATCACAGGGTAGGGCAGCATCTGGCAAAGGCATACAACGAAATCATGATGGCAGACGACGAGTAGGAGACTCAGACGAGTGCCTCAGCCACTGCTTCCTCTTTGGCGTCGTTTTGGTATTTGTTGTCGAGATAGCGTTTGATATTCTGATGAATATAACCGTTTTCGTCGACGAGCAAAAGGTGCTTGCCGGATAATTGTGAAATGTGGGAAAGTCCCATGACTGCCAGAATCATTCTGATGTTTTTGCGCAAGTTGTGGTGATATTGTGCTACCATGGTCGCATATTTGTGGACAATGTAGGCTTTACGTTTCGTCTTATCCTGCGTTGCAAGCCCGACAGGGCACTGGTGCTTGCCTGCTCCGGAACAGACGCGGGCACGGATACATCCTGCACTCATCATAAAACCTCTGGCAATTGCCACCATATCCGCGCCAAGTGCCATAAGAATAACCACATTGTCGGGCGTAAGTGCTTTTCCGGATGCTATCAGTTTGATCTGGTCACGGATACCCTCGGCTCTGAGTATTTCGTCGGCAAGATAGAGTGCATCTTTGATTCCCAGCCCGATACGCTCCATCAGCTCTATCGGTGCCGTTGCACTGCCTCCTTCGCCACCGTCTATAGTGATAAAATCGGGAATACTTTGTCCCTTCTCCAGCCGTTTTTTCATCTCCTTGCAGATGGGAATAAAACTTTCACGATCGGAAATAATCGTTTTGAAGCCGACCGGTTTACCGCTGAGATTTTGCAGTTTTTCAATGAAATCAAAAAGTTCCGAAACAGTGTTGGCGTAGGGGAATCGGTTGGGTGAAAAAAGATCTTTGTATGGCGTAACACCGCGGTAGTAGGCGATTGCTTCGGTTACTTTGTTCTTCGTCAGTTTTCCGCCTGTTTGCTTGGCGCCCTGTGCCAGTTTGATTTCGGTCATTTGGCAAAAACGCATCGCTTTTTGGTATTTGCTCGGATCAAAGTTTCCTTTTTCATCACGTACACCGTAAAGACCGGAGCCGATTTGTAAAATGATATCGGCAATATCTTCCGGGACGTGATCGGGAAAGTGTGAGAGCGGCGCTTCCCAGTTTATACGGTAAAAACACATTTTGGAACGATCGAAAATGTATGTATCTTCCATACCCGGTGACAAAACAATCGGCTTAAGTGCAGAAATGGCAAAAGCGGTATTGAATGCGAAACGCAATGTTTTGAAAAGTCTGATCTGCCATGCAGTAAGAGGGACGATTTGCATATAACGGTCGTCATAGGCACGGTGTGTAACGAGAAAGTTGGTTGTCAGTCCGCCTTCTCCGGTATTGATGGGAAATTTACCGCGGTGTGCACCTATGGTAAAAGCCTGGGTACCTTCGGGTGAAATGGAACCGTCACTCATAGCACTTCGGCTAATAACCGACTTTGAAACAAAAGGTTTTTTTCTGTGTTCGCCGAATGTTACAGAAAAATCATTGCTGACTTCATAGTCGTTCAGAGGTGCGAAGGCATGTTTGAGCATGAATTTCGGATTTTTCTGAGGATCGCTGGGAGAGAATGAGGTAAAAGTACTCTTTCCGCGAGCCGCTTTGTAAACCCATTCGATTTTATCCCTTGAATCAAAAATATCTTCACTGCCGAAATATTGACGAAAAGGCTCACGTACTGCTTCGAAAAAGTAACGCATCCGTCCGATAATGGGATAGTTGATGAGGAGTGTATGTTCTCGCTGTACAAAGCGATCATACAGATACCATAGCAGGAAAAACGTACAAAAGAGAAGGAGCGTTTGATATACCATAATTGCCAGTTCGCCTTTTTTACAGTATATCGGAGTTGGAGAGTTTTGGTTTAGCCCATCGGGTAGAGAATCTCCTGATGTACCTTGTCACAGGCATTGAGGATTTCATGAGAGAGTGTCAGATCCATGGCTGCGAGTGTATCATCCAGCTGTTCTGCGTTGGTGGCACCGATAATAGTTGAAGCGACAAAATCAAACTGTTTTGACCAGGCAATTGCCATCGTGACAGGATTGAGCCCGAAATCGGCGGCAATTTTGAGATATTTCTGTGTCGAGGCGAGTGTTTTGTCGTTCATGAAGCGTTGCGCCATGAGACGTTGTCTGGCATTGGGTGACTTGAGATAGTCACTGAAACGACCCCTGACGTCTCCCGGCTGGTTATATTTCCCGCTGAGTACACCTCCGGCAAGCGGAGAGTAGGGCAGCAGGGAAATCTGTTCTTTTTGGCATATCGTTGACAACTCATCCAGAAAGCGGCGGTTGAGTAAAGAGAAGTTGTTTTGGATGGACTCGAAACGCGCATATCCTTTGCAGGCGGATGTCATGAGCGCTTTGGTAGTTCCATAAGCGGTATCGTTGGATGTACCGATATAGCGTACTTTGCCGCTTTGTACCAGGCGGTCGAATGCTTCGAGTGACTCTTCGACAGGAACGACGGTATCGGGCCAGTGCATCTGATAGAGGTCGATATAGTCTGTTTGTAGCCGTTTCAAACTTCCTTCGATCGCTTTTTCGATATGAAAACGGTCGATAGCGGTTAAACCGTGACGAATCGGCGGAACGAACCAGCCGCTTGCCGCACCTGCTACTTTGGTTGCCAGTATCACGGCGTCACGCGGTTTGGTTTGCAGCCACTCTCCGACAATTTCTTCGGTAATACCGGCAAGAGAGGCTTTGGGTGGTACGGGATAAAGTTCTGCAGTGTCAAGAAAATTGACTCCCGAATCATAGGCTTTGTCCATAATTTTAAACGCCTCTTTTTTATCACACTGTGTACCGAATGTCATTGTTCCGAGGCAAATGGGACTGACACGAAGTCCTGTACGTCCTATGTAGCGGTGTTTCATGAGGCATCCTTTTTAAAAATTTTTTTGAGTTGCAGATAGATACGTTTGATGCGCTTTCTAAATTCCCCTTTGGGGAGATATTTGTGCTTGAGTACTTTGACACGCTGTTTGATTGCAGCAGATTTTTCTTTGACTGCACGGTATACGTCGGTATTTTTCAGCCGGTCAATTTGCTTTATGATAAAGTTGTATGTATAGCGAAACCAGCCGATGCTGAGCAGTTTATTTTGTGAAATGCGAAAGAGCCAGAATGCAAAAGCGGTAACGGGGATTTTGGAGAGATAAAGCAGCCCTGCAACGACTACATTTCCCTGCAGTGCCAAAACTCCGGCAAAGATACCGACAATCTCGACGAGAACGAAAATCGACAGAAAAAGTGTGAGTAATAACCATGGATGTAAATGTGTTATCCGTTTTTCAAGCTTTTGCAGGATTTTACGAGTATGGATATATTCGTAAACCGGTCTGGCGATTGTCTCCCAGAAAAGCTCTTCAAATACGATATAGGTAAAGACCAGTACGGTCAGAAGGAGGTGTACCAGTCTTTGTTTCATGAAGTCTGCTTACAGTGCTTTGAGATTGATGACATCGACCAGAGAACCGGCTTCGATATCGCCGCTCTCCTGCGGCACTTCCAGTAGTCCCGTATCGCCGAGCATATTGGTCAAAATGGCGCTGGTACCGCTTTTTTTGCCGTCAAAATCTGCGACATAAGTACCGTTTTCATAGTAGAGATTGCATGCAGCAAACTCAGTTTTTCGGCTTTTCTTTTTATAAGCTTTTTTGAGTACCGCTTTGACATACGGTAACGCAGGTGACTGACCTGTCAGCATTTTGATCAGCGGGATGACATAGAGGATAAATGTCACCGTGGAACTGTAGGGAAAGCCCGGTAAAGCGACAATATATTTG
>JALWRO010000249.1 GCA_027080605.1 Campylobacterales bacterium | reverse complement strand
CCTTTTCATTGAGTGTTTCGATATCGAGCGCGATATTGTCAAAACGCACATCCTCCAGCCCTACCCAGCCAAATTTGATGGCATAAAACATAAAAATATCATCAGCATCCGGTGAATGTGCAACAGTTACAGTTTTCAAAGAAGGAACCTTTATGTATATATAGTACAAAATATTTTAGCGCAAAAACGATTAGGAGCGGGTAGTTGTATAAAGTTTTTCATAAATCCGCCGATTCACTCAGTAAGTATTATAAGTAAGGTAAAACTATGGGACTATTTTCAAAATCAAAAGAGAGATCCGAACAGCACGAAGTTAACAAGAGACTTCAGGCACAGATAAAAGATCAAGAGATGCAGATATCAAAACTCGAAGAGCAACTGAAACAGGAGCGTGACGAGAAAGCGACACTCTACCATAAACTGCAAATTCTTGAAACCCGAAACAAACAGAACAGTACAGACAAAACCGAGTATGAAAATGCACTTCATGAAGAGACAAAACGGTACAGCGACCTGATGGATCTGTTCGGCTACGAAAACCAAAATCTCAAATTTGCCCTGCTCGATCTGCAGAAAAATATGGCAAACTCAACCACCCGTGCCAAAGAGAGCCTCAAAGCGTCCCGCATCGTCGAAGAGAATTTTGACAAAGCGTTTGAAGATATCAACTTAATCGTACACCATATCAACGACTTGCTGGAACGCTCCCATAACGTCGCCGGTATCATCAAAGCGCTCTCCAAAAAAGCGATCGAGATTGAAAAATCGGTAGAGCTCATCAACGAAGTGGTCATGCAGATCAAAATACTTTCCCTCAACGCTTCTGTCGAAGCGGCATCTGCCGGAGAAGCAGGCAAAGGTTTTGCTGTGGTTGCCACAGAAGTGAAAAACCTCGCCAACAAAACTTCCAGCGTTGCCACGGAGATCAAAAATGCCGTGCGATCCATCCAGCAAAGTACCAACAATACCGACCAGGAGTTTCACCAAATCGATGACAACATCCACAAAATACACCAGAAAACCAACAGTTTCAGCACAGAAATACACTCGCTGAACAATCTGACCAAACACTCGCTGGCGGAGCTGAATATACTCGGAGATACCGTTTTCATGAGCCTTGCGAAACTCGACCATGTCATCTGGAAAGTCAACACATACATCTCAACCCATGAGGCAAAACCCGCTTTTAACTTTGTCGACCACCACAACTGCCGACTGGGGAAATGGTACTTTGAAGGCGACGGGCACAAATATTTCAGCCATACGTCCAGCTACAAAAGACTCGACGCTCCGCATTCGCGTGTCCACAACGGTACCCACAAAGTTTTTGAGCTTATCCAACACTCACCTGTCAATCTTTCAGAAGTCAAAAAAGCGTTTACATCGATCGAAGAGAGCAGTAAAGAGGTGTTTTCGGTGTTAGATGATATTATGGAAGAGGTGCTTACACAAAATGAGGAGAGAGATACGCAGTAAGCGGCGCCAAAAAGCACCGCTTTATTAAGGTTGATAATTAATATAATCCGAATTTATTATCTTTTCGCTTGAAGAGTACACGTGTTTTGTCATCTTTATCGATAAAAATCAAAAACTGCTTGTTGCTCTCTTTGAGCATCTCCAGCGCTTCTTCGATTTCAAGCGGTTTATACAGATCGAGCTCCATCGGTACGATCTCGTCGACATCTGCTTCATGAATATCTGAATCTACCAGCTCTTCAATATTGACATTGGCAATTTCGCTCGGTTTGGTCACTCTGTGGTCTGTCATCTTGTCGTGATGGCGTCTGAGCACCTTTTGTGCACGGTCAACCGCCAAATCGATAGCAGCATAAACATCTTTATCTTTTTGCTTGATCACAACCGTATTTTTTTGAGGAAGGTTGATAGTGAATTCAACAGTATACCCTTTTTTACCGTTTTTCTCATCTGCAGAAACGACCACTCTGGTAGAGATAATATCCAGGTTGTACTTTTTCAAAGACTCCACCGCACTTTGGATGTGTCCTTTGATAGCATCTGTTAATTCAAATTGTCTTCCGACGACGCTCATATTCATAATTCCCTCCTTAAATGGAATATATACATCCATAATTTTACAGGAAACTCAATTTGATAACGGTTAAAAATAGAATTTAAAACTATTTTTGTTTTCTTCTTGACATTTAAAAATACTCAATAAGATCCTCTGCATAATGCTGCTTCTCTCAAACGGCTTCACGGTGGGTCCCCAAAATTTGTTCCAAATTTTGACCCTTCCACTGCAGATGTTGTTCGAAAAGCAGCATTATGCAGAGGATCCTATTACAATTTACACACCTATTCGTTACGTAAAGTCGAGAGTACATCAATCTCAGTCGCTTTTTTGGAAGGGTAAAAAGCGGAGAGCAAGACAATCAACACCGCGCCGACAAGAATAGAGATAAAATCGACAGGTGAAAGATCCAGCGGCAGTTTGCTTGTACCGTACACATCGGCAGGCAACGTGACGATATCGAAATGTCCGAGTATATAGAGCCCGGCAAGGCCCAGAAAAGTACCAAACAGTATCCCCGCCCCGCCAATCACCGTACCAAGCCAGAAAAAGGCTTTTTTGATCTCGTTTTTACTTGCACCCAGTGAAAGCAAAAGAGCGATTTCACGCCGTCGGTTCATGACAGTCATAAGCAGCGAACTGATGATATTGAGCGACGCTACCAGAATAATCAGCATCAGGACGATAAAAAGCGCTTTCTTCTCCATCGCCATCGCGGAAAAGAGGTTGCCGTTTTGCTGCCACCAGCCTATCGCCGCAAGATAAGGCGGTAAAAAGGCTTTGATCTCTTTAATTTTTTCCATCGGGTTTTCACAACTGACATGAATACCGTCATATTTGTTTCCGGTTACTTTCAAAACTTTGGAGAGTGCACGAAGCGTTGTATAGACATAGGCATTGTCATACGCCTGCATACCGGATTTGAAGCTCCCTTTGTAGCGAAACCGTTTCATGACAGGCATCAGCGAGAAACCACCCGGCTGGGTTTGTGTGAAAATGAGCGTCACTTTCTTACCCGGTTCCATCATGAAAGTGTCTGCGATTCCCTGACCGGTAATCATATCGAACGTAGAAAGGTCTTTGTCTTTGACCGCATCCGCAACGATGTGGTTGATCTTCGCTTCCGCTTCAAAATCAACACCGAAAATAACGGCGCCCTCCATGCGATCACCCTCTTTGATAATCGCCTGTGTATTGAGGTAGGGACTTAAAATGAGTTCCGGAAACTTTTTCTGCAGAGCATAAAGGGCGTATTTATCCACCCCTTTACTCTCACGCGGTAAAATAGTGATGGGATAGCTCATGGTCGAGATCTTTTCCTGAAACTCTTTGGAAGTTCCGTTCATGATCGCCATGGCGATAATCAGTACCATCAATCCCACGGCGACACCCAAAAAAGCGAGTATCGCACTGATGGTGATAAAAGGCTGGCTTTTGTCAAAGCGCAGATACTTCTTGACAAGGTAAAAAACAAGTTTTCCGGAGTTCAAATGTTCCCTTCGCTATGACTTGGCTAAAAGCCCTTTTTTAGGACCACTCTTTCCGCAACAGTTTTTATACTTTTTGCCGCTTCCGCAGGGACAGGGATCGTTTCGGGCAATTTTTTTGCCGCCCACATGCGGAA
>JALWRO010000248.1 GCA_027080605.1 Campylobacterales bacterium | reverse complement strand
ATATGATTATTCAAAATGTCGGTCATGATGGTACGGCAAATATCGGATTTACTGTGCCGGAGAATGAACTTGACCATGCAAGAAAAGTGATGGAAGCGTTAAATGCTTCTGAAAATCTGGAGTTTGATTCCAATATTGCCAAAGTGTCGATTGTCGGTGTGGGAATGAAATCGCATAGCGGTGTGGCGGGAACGGCATTCAGCGCACTTGCCAAAGAGAATATCAATATCGAGATGATCAGTACCAGTGAAATTAAGATTTCGATGATCGTCGATGAAAAGTACGGAGAACTTGCCGTACGAATACTGCACGAAGCGTATGGACTTGACAACCGATCCCACGCCTAAAGAGTTCTCCCTCTGGACACTGGAGCAGATTCGCAGTAAAGGGTCTGCCATGAGCTGGATGGAGGAGCGAAGATACGACTGGGTACCGGTAGCCGCTTCGGCGATTGAGCGGTTGATGAGCGCCCAGACGCTTTTGCTCATTACCGACCGTGAACGTGAATGGTTTGCGCGTTACACCCTCTCCAAACTCAACAAATTTAATACCCAGCGTCCGCTGCTTCCCATTATGTCTTTGGGAACCATTTTCCCCTATCTTGATAAAGTGAACGACAGTGAACAGCTGGAATTGCTCGAAGATATGCTTTCGCTTGCGTTTCCCAACGATTATCTCTTTTTTTACGTTGGAAAAGGAAGCGATCCCCGTTCACAGATTGCTAAAAGCAAAGGTAATTCACTTCTCTGGCTGTTTGATGAGACGATGCAAAACTCCTTCTCTTTCCGCTCTGACGATGAAGATCTCGATATCAAACTGATTCAGTTGCTGAACCTTTTTGACAAGAGTATCGATGCAATACTCTTCAGTGAAGTGGATATTCAGAGTGTCTTATGAGTGATGCGGGTATTGTCATTTGCAACGATCTTGCCTATGCACGGTCGTATGTACTGGAAGGACTGAAGAGTCCTATCGTCAAAACCTTTTTTGAAGATGAGTTCAAAGTAGAACACGCCGCGGCGGTAATTCGCGAAGCCTATATTGCCGAAGAGAGAGAGAAAGCGATTGTGCTCTGTGCACAGGCATACAATATCTATGCGCAAAATGCGCTGCTTAAATTGCTGGAAGAGCCTCCCCGAAATATCCTCTTTACAATTATCAGCCGATCCAAAAACGCTTTGTTGCCGACGATTCGCTCGCGTATGCAGTTACGTGTTCTGGAAGCGCCGAAACCGGAGATTATACTCGATATCGATCCGGGGAGGCTGGATCTGGAATCGATGTTCGCCTTTTTGAAAAAGCATCAAAACACCAAAAAAGAGGAACTCAAAACGATTATTGCACAGTTGCTTCATGAAAGTGTGGTAAACGCAAAGATTGTCATGAAGGAGAAAGAGCTGGAAGCATTTGAAACGGCGCTGGAGCTGGCGGAACTCAACAGCCGACCGCAGCCGCTGCTGGCGATGCTTCTGCTGCAAATCTATGCCGCAAGGATGCGACGTTCATGAAGATCATCAAAATCGATACGGCAACCGATGCGAAAAGGTTGCTGGAAAAAGTGGGTTCGACAAAAGAGGGCGCGAAGATTATGCGCGACAAGATGCAGTTGGATCTTTTTTATATCGAAAATTTGCGCACTCCCGCCGCTAATATTCTCAAACAGGATGCCCTTTCAATCGGCGCGGAACTGGCGGACGAAAAAGATACGATTCTCTGCAAGGATGAGCACGTCAATGCCGTGCTGATTGTCAATGAAAAACAGCGTAAAATTCTGGCGCAAAAAGAGCGGGTGCAGCCTTTCGGGCTTCAAAAGCTTGCGGATGTACTTCGGACGCATCGCCCTCTCAAATATCAGATGCCGCAGATTATGGGAGTGATTAACGCCAACGATGACAGCTTTTACAGCGGAAGTCGTTTTCAGGGAAACGATGCACTGGAAATGATCAAAAAGATGATCGCCGACGGAGCGGATATTATCGATGTCGGGGGTGTCTCTTCCCGACCGGGGAGTTTGCCGGTCAGTGAAGCGGAGGAGCTGACGCGTATCAAACCGGTAGTAGATCTGATCGCTGCGGAGAGACTTGATGAAAAGGCGCGTTTCAGTATCGACAGTTACGCGCCCAAACCGGTTGCCTATGCGCTGGAACACGGTTTTACGATTGTCAATGATATTACAGGGCTTGAAAATGATAGTGTTTGTCAACTGGTGGCGGAGCACGGTGCGCAGGCGGTGGTGATGCATATGCAAAACCGTCCGGAAAATATGCAGGAGAACCCCCACTATAGTCATGTCATTGCCGATATTGACGCTTTCTTTTATGAACGGCTGGAGAAGGCGGAGAAGTTTGGCATTGATGACATCGTGCTCGATCCGGGTATCGGGTTTGGCAAACGGCTGGAAGATAACCTGATGCTCATCAAACATATGGCGCATTTTCTCCATTTCGGTAAACCGTTGCTGATTGGAGCAAGTCGTAAAAGTATGATTGATATGATCGTGCCTGCCACGGTGGAGGAGCGTTTACCCGGTACGCTGGCGCTGCATCTCAAAGCGGTGGAAGCGGGGGCGTCGATTGTGCGTTGTCATGATGTGCGGGAGCATTATCAGGCGTTGAAAGTACAGCAGGCGTTGCAGGAGGTGTTGATATGAAAGCGGGGTTGATACAGCAGGCATATGCCGGAGAGAAAGCCAAAACTGTTGCGGAAACGGTTGCGAAGATTGAAGAGGCGGCAGAGAAGGGTGCCGATCTGGTTGTATTGCAGGAGTTACACCAGAGCCACTACTTTTGTATTACCGAAGATACCGAACATTTTGCACTGGCGCAAAGTTTTGAAGAGGATGTACGCTTTTGGGGTGAAATTGCCCGAAAATCGGGTGTCGTGCTGGTCACATCGCTTTTTGAGCAGCGTGCACCCGGACTCTATCACAATACGGCGGTCGTGTTTGAAAAAGACGGTTCCGTCGCAGGGAAGTATCGTAAAATGCATATTCCGGATGATCCCGGGTTTTATGAAAAGTTCTATTTTACCCCCGGAGATATGGGCTTTGAACCGATCGATACCAGTGTCGGCAGACTGGGTGTGCTGATTTGCTGGGATCAGTGGTATCCGGAAGCGGCGCGTTTGATGGCACTTAACGGTGCCGATATGTTGATCTATCCGACAGCAATCGGTTGGTTCGATGAAGACAGTGAAGCAGAGAAAGCGAGACAGCTGGATGCGTGGATAACGATTCAGCGCTCCCATGCAGTTGCCAACGGTATCCCGGTCATATCGGTCAACCGGGTGGGGAAAGAGTATGATCCCTCCGGTCAGCTCGACGGTATCCGCTTCTGGGGCAACTCTTTTGTCTGCGGTTGGCAGGGGGAGATGCTTTTTCGGGGAAGTGTTCATGAAGCCTCAGCAGATGTTGTGGAGATTGATATGCAGCGTGTGGCAGAGGTACGCAATATCTGGCCTTTTTTACGTGACAGACGCATAGACAGTTACAAAAAATTGACAAAACGTTACATTTTTAAACCTTAATAGTCTATTGACAATAAAAACTCTCTAAAAATTCCAAAAAGTATTATTTTATTTACTACTGTGCCGATTCTAGTGTAAACTATAAAGGATACACATGAAGAAAGTACTTTCTCTGCTCGCTTTGACACTCTCGATAGC
>JALWRO010000247.1 GCA_027080605.1 Campylobacterales bacterium | reverse complement strand
AATCAAAAAAGCTGCTCTTTATCAACGCCGACTCCACCTTTGTCCTGACCCTGCTCTTTTTCAAAATGATAGAAGCAACCAAAATCAAAGAGATTGATAATATGATCGAAAACCTGGAAGGGAAAATACGTGCACAGACACAAAAAACCGCTACACCCGCTGTCACAATCCCCGCCCAGACAACACCAGCCCAAACAACACCAGCCCAAACAACACCAGCCCAAACAACACCAGCCCAAACAACACCGTCTGCACCGGCTCCACAACCCACAGCAGCCCCGGGACAGACCTCCACACCAAAAACACCCCCTCAAACACACAAACAGCCACACCCCGCGGAAACAAATTTCAAAACACTCATCGCAAAACTCTACGACAGAAATTATGAACTCGGAGAGTGTTTTGAAAAGAGTATCTCATTCATATCTCATGAAAATGACACCCTCACCCTGATGTCCTGTGCCGGGGAAAACTGCAAAAAACTGCTGCGACTCAGCTCGGGCATTATCAAACACTTTGTTAAAGAGTCATTTACACTCGAAACCAAAATCGCTATGAAACCGTGTGACAGAGAGATCACAGAGCCGCAGGAACCCAAACAGCAACAGGAAGCACCCAAAGAAGTAGAAAATGAAAATCCCGCAGACAGCTGCATCGCCGCTCAAACAGTCGGGAAAAGTGAAAACAAAGAGATAGACGGAGAGAATATTTTAGAAGACCCTTTTGTCAAAAAGGCCGGAGAGCTCTTCGAGCCCTCCAGAATTATCGTGAAATCGAAGATTTAGTTACTTTTACGTACACACGTGACAAAATAGCGTGCATTTTTCGGTTCTACACTGACAATGGATCCTTCGTTAACTTTCAATACATAATTATTATTGGTAGTAGAATCCTCTGTAGCGGACCATATCCAGGTAACAGTTTCGCCAAAAGTCGGATCTGAAGGCACCATCAGTTTATTGCCTTTCAAACAGACAATTGACCGAAGATCATTGATAGAGGGCAGCTTCCAGTTCGTTTTTCCATCACCCACATCTAAGGTAGAGCAGTACTGTGCTGCTGAAGGTAATGATGCATTGGCTTCATCTATTCGAAATCTGTTTAACGCATATGCAGCTGTTCTCGCCGTTTTAAAATGGGACCACTCGAGACCGGTTGTATGATCTATAATATAACCACTCTTATCTTCCATATTATGCGTCACCTCTGTTGATGCACCTTTGACACAACGTACAGAAAGTTTATCAGCAGCATCTCTTTTTACAGTTCCACCACTGGCAAAAACAACTTCATAACCGTCAGCACTCCAGATAGAAGAAGGATAGTTGTCGAAATCACTCTCAACGGCAAAGTTACCGTAATTGACCAGATTCAACGCTTCATTTCTTGAAGGCAGACGCATTCCAGCTTGCTCACAAAACGTTTTTGCTTCTGCTACTGTTTTCGTATCTAATGCCGTAGTTGCACCTGCACCTGTATATGCCCACTGTAAATTCAGAGGATCTGTAATCTCTGTACCTGAAACAGAAAATGATCTGCTTATACCAAGACTGTTATCCCCGCTTTGACCGGTTTTAACTGTCCTGATTTTTGTTGTCACCGGTACAGCAGGATCACACTGTGTAATTCCGCTCGATCCGGAACTTGACGAACTTGAACTTGACGAACTTGAACTTGACGAACTTGAAGAAGATGAGCTTGAAGAAGACGAACTGGAGGAACTTGATGATGAAGAGCTTGAAGATGAACCACCTCCTCCGCCACATCCTGAGAAAACTATAGCTGCTGCTACCAATGAAATATACAATGCATTTTTCACATACTATCCTTTATTATAAATTTGAATATCTATATCTGCTATATCGACAAACAGCAAGAAATCTTAACTGCTCAAAAACCAAATATAGCAAAATAGACAACCAATTCAAATTATTATACATTGTTACAAACTATTTTGTCAAGTGAATAAAAAATTTAAATAATTTTAGGAATAAACTTATATTTAACTTTTTCCCTGTAACGTTGGTAGTCCTTATAGTGGCTGAGATGACGTTCTTCGGTCAATGCCCTTAAAATATAGATAACATTCCAAAGTATCATACCGACAGTTGCCCAGATATTTGTCAACACAAACGTATTATCCACCCACCATGCCATATTTTTGGCAGCATATGCCGGATGGCGAACAAATCGGTACGGTCCGCTTGTAACAATACCGCGATGGGTAAGATTGCTAAATTTAAACCCTAACGCTACAGTTGCCCAAACATATAACACGTATAGCAACAAAACTACTGCCAGCACCACAGCCAATGCATATTCATTAGTAATCAGCTGATGAGTAGGCAACCCCTGATAACTGATAAATTGCGACGTAAATGCCGTATTTAACGGAGGATAACACAAGAGCGCAACAATCCATCCGCTCCATGTCCAGTCCACACTGCGTGTTCGGTTATCGAGCCAACGACTTGCAAAACTGTATCCGATCGTCGCAATACCGACATCGATAATAAACAGGAGATGAAAGAAAAGCAGAAAAAAGGTTTTATACTGCATATACCAGGAAAGTGAACCGAAACTGTTCCCGGAAATCGTGTGATATGCCTGGTTAAATCCCTGAAATTCACTGACAAAAAAACGCGCCATCAACGTTAAAAAAAAGAAATTGACAAGATAGAGACGCAATATTTTTGTAATTCGTCTGTTTTGATATAGCCTGGTATCCTCTTTTTTGATAAATTTTCTAAAAAGTGCCCGGGCAGCAATCATAGAGAGTATACCGTAGTCATTAAATTCATAACGTGTATGATACAGATATTTCCGTGTCATAAAGATATAGGGAATTCCTGCCAGAAGAAAAATCCAAAGCAGATAATCGAAAAAAACTCTGGTCGGTTTGAAAAAACTGTTTTGTGTAAAATAGTAGTGGTTTTCTACCAGTAACCATGCAATGACAAAGGGAATAAAAAGAACAATAAAACGGTAGAGCGTCGATTTTAAAATCTTTATGTTTGTATCTGAAGCCGGAGAAAAAAAAGGTATACCCTTTTTGGCTAAAAATCTGTAACGACAGATCAATTCCCAGGCTGTCATTGTCACAAATGTAATACCGATAATCGCATACAACATCGGATAATCTGTAAAACTTACCTGCCCGGAAACGTGATAACCGGTAAACCAAAAAGCACCGATACTCAAAAAAAGGGCACCGATATAACCGGCATAAGAGATATAGGATGATTGCTGGTTCATATGAAGATAGTATCATGACAAAAGTTCAGAAGAACTGAACCCTGTCATGAGAAGATAGTTATTTTTCTTTAACGCAAGTAGTATAGTTTTTATTGCTACTACTCACTTCATCTACATTGACAATAAACGGTACAGAAGTAGCTTTGATAATAAAATTTCTTTCTGTTGAGCTATTTGTATCAACAAACTTTGTAGTCGACCATATATTATCCTTCCTGCTATTATACTCCGGCATCAATTGTCCGTCAACTTTTCCTGTCACGGGATCGATCAATGTACGCAATTCATTAATATTCGGAAGTCTCCATGGATCCTGGCAAAATGATGTTGTTAAATTATCATCCATTACTTTACGATCAGATGTATACATCTTTTTCCACTCAAGCTGTGTCGTTGCATCCAGGACAACATCATTACCTTCATCATTCAACGTATGTGATACAGGTTCGTTTCCTTCTACACATATAACAGCATGGACAGCAGTGTCATTGTTTTCATAACTTACACCGCCATGTTTTACATTGACAAAAAGATTTTGTCCGTTTTGCGGTTTTGCCCAAAATTCTGAAACAGTATAAATTGCTGTACCATTAAAGTCATTATCCAGTAATGTAGCATGCGTTGCCGTACTCGCACGGTCATAGTCAAGTAAATCAAGTATCTCATTCGCATACGGTAAACGCGTGGAACCACTACACATATTTTGTGCAGAAGTGATATCCTGACCTGTCTGTACACCGGACACATCCCATGTCAATCCACGATATGTATATGTTCCATTACCGTTATTTGTTATCACTTTGTCACCCAGGGGCACAGCTGTCACTGCAGCATTGACAATTTTTTTCTTCACGCTGAAAACAAATGTTTTATTTGCATCATTGCCTGATGTATCAGTTGCCGTCACTGTTGCATTGTATTCATTCACCGCGTTTGTGGATGTATTAAACTCAGGTGCGGCAAAAGTCAAATCCGCATTTGCAAGTGTAAAGTGCGGTGTAGGTGCCATACTGAAATTTACATCTTCGTTTGCAGTCAAATGAATTGTTCTGTTTGTATCTTCTTCTACACTATAGGTAGCTTGATTGGTAATAACAGGTGGTGTTGTATCTACAACCGGTGTCCCACCTGAACTGGAGCTGGAGCTTGAAGACGAACTGGATGAAGAAGATGAACTGGTACTATTGTTATCACTGCCTCCGCCACCGCCGCAACCTGTGCCGAGAAGAACCAACGATGTCAGAAGAGAGATTGAAACTAAATTTTTGATCATAAAAAACCCTTTGAAATATAAATTTATTGTATCAGCGATTATACAATTTAACCCTTAATTCTACTTTATATTGTTAAGTTTTTATTAAAAAACAATTTAATGTTTTTCCGAAATCAACACATCTTCAATAATCTTACTGATATCCCCGTCCAGAATCGCATCGACATTCGAGTATGCTATCCCCGATCGGTTGTCCTTCACCTGTCGATACGGCGCCAGTACATAGGAGCGTATCTGATGTCCCCATCCTATTTCACTCTTTTCTACCCCGTCTTTGGCTGCCTGCTGTTTTTCCAGTTCCAGTTCGTAGAGGCGGGATTTGAGCATTTTCATCGCATTGGCGCGGTTTTTGTGCTGGCTTCGGTCGTTTTGGCACTGCACGACAATTCCCGTCGGAATATGGGTAATACGAATCGCAGAATCGGTTTTGTTGACATGCTGCCCGCCCGCGCCGCTGGCACGGTAGGTATCGACGCGAATCTCTTTATCCTCGATTTCGATGTCGATATCATCATCCACTTCCGGTGACACCAACACCGACGTAAAAGAGGTGTGTCGTTTGGCATTGGAATCAAACGGCGAAATACGCACCAGACGGTGGATACCGTTTTCCGCTTTCAGATACCCGTAGGCATTCTCCCCTTTGACGATAAAACTGACATCCTTGATCCCCGCTTCATCCCCCGCCTGATAATCCAGCTCCTCCACCTTGAAGCCCATACGCTCCGCCCAGCGCAGATACATCCGGTAGAGCATACTCGCCCAGTCCTGACTCTCCGTACCTCCCGCACCCGGGTGAATCGTCACAATCGCATTTTTCGCATCATCCTCGCCGCTGAGCATCATCTCGATCTCCAGCTTCGTCACCTTCTCTTTCAGATTATCCGCGTCGGCATAGAGCTCCTCGATCGTCTCACTGTCACCCTCCGCCTCCGCCATCTCCAGCAACTCCTGTGCATCCTCCACCGCAGCGCGGGCTTCGTTGTACTTTTTGAGCATCGAGAGAATTTTGTTCTTCTCCTGCTGAATCTTCGCGGCACGCTTCGCATCACTCCAGAAATCCGCCCCCTGCTCGATCTCCTCGATCTCCTTCAAACGCGCTTCCAGCTTATCCGGTGCGACAATTTGCCTGATATTGTCAATCTTTGTCGTTAACTCTTTTAAAAGTTCGTTATATTCATAGCTGTCCAAAGTTTCTCCTGCTATAATTTTCCAAAACCAAAAACACCTGGTTTGTTTATGTTGGTCAGGGGTTGTTTTTCTCTGTCTATATACGCAGCGTATGCACTTTTAAGGCTGGTACGAATGTGCCGCAGGCAAAAATGCAACTGTTTGAGCGCAGCGAGTTTTGCATTTTTAATTCGGGACAGACTGTTTCGCAGAAAAAAGTGCTTCAAGCGAAGTATATAGACAGAGAAAAACAACCCCGATTTCTAAAGAGATTTTACACAAAAGAGACTTTAAGATGATACAAATCACCACACCGCAGGAACTCCGGCAGTACCGAAAAAGCATACATTATGAAACCATCGGCTTCGTCCCCACCATGGGCGCACTTCATGAAGGACACATCTCCCTCATCAAACAAAGCGTCCGGGAAAACGACAAAACCATCGTCTCCATCTTCGTCAACCCCACCCAGTTCCTCCCCGGCGAAGACCTCGACGCCTACCCCCGAAAAACGGAAGCAGACCTCAAAATCTGCCAGCTCGCCGGCGTAGACTGCGTCTTCATGCCCACCACAAAAGCCATCTATACCAAAGAAGAACCCGCGCTCAAAGCCCCCAAAACCACAGGCTACATCCTCGAAGGCTACCACCGCCCCGGACACTTCGACGGCGTCCTGCAAATCGTCCTCAAACTCCTCAACCTTACCCGCCCCACACGCGCCTACTTCGGCAAGAAAGATGCCCAGCAACTCTTTTTGATCCAGAACATGGTACAAACCCTCTACCTCACCACAGAGATCGTCCCCTGCGAAATCGTCCGTGAACACGACGGACTCGCACTCAGCAGCCGCAACGTCTATCTCAGCGACGAAGAGCGCAAACACGCGCTGCTGCTCTCCAGATCGCTCAAACGCGCCGCCAAACATATCATCGAAGGCGAACGCGACGCCACAAAGATCAAAACCGAAATGATGGAGATTTTAAGCCCGACTAAAGTAGAGTATGTCGAAATTGTCGATCGAAACTTCCACCTGCTTCATGAAGTGGAGATCAACAACAGCATCATTCTCGTCGCCGCCTATGTCGGCAGCACCAGACTGATAGACAATATGTGGATATAACAAATGGGAAAAAAATTACATCTTGTATCGCTCGGATGCACCAAAAACCTGATCGACTCCGAAGTGATGCTCGGACGGCTCAAAGCATACGACATCACCCAGGAACCGGACGAAGCCGATGTCATCATCGTCAACACCTGCGGCTTTATCGACGCGGCGAAAGAGGAGAGTATTCAGACCATCCTCAATCTTCATGACGCACGCAAGAAGGACTCTCTGCTTGTCATGAGCGGCTGTCTCAGCGAACGCTACAAAGAGGATCTGCAAAAAGAGCTCAAAGAGGTCGATATCTTCACCGGCGTCGGCGACTACGACAAAATCGACGAACTGATCGAACGGCGTGAAAACCGCTTTTCGCCGCGTACCTACCTCATCAAAGATGCCGACCGTGTCATTACCGGCTCAAACTACCACGCTTACATCAAACTGTCGGAAGGCTGCAACCAGCAGTGCGCGTTCTGCGCCATCCCCCATTTCAAAGGCAAACTCCAGTCGCGCCCGCTGGACGACATCGTTCATGAAGTGGAAAAACTGGCGGCACAGGGCTTTTACGACTTTAGTTTCATCTCACAGGACAGCAGCTCTTACCTCAGAGATTTCGACCAGAAAGATGGACTCATACAACTCATCGACGCGATCGAAAAGATCGAAGGGGTCAAAAGCGCACGTATCCTCTACCTCTACCCCTCCACACTCAGCGACGATGTGCTGCACAGGATCATCAACTCCAAAATTTTCCACAACTACTTCGACATGCCGATCCAGCACATCAGCGACCGGATGCTCAAAATTATGCGCCGCGGCAGCGGGCAGGAGGTCATCAAACACCAGCTGGAAATCATGCGAAACGCGCCGGATTCATTTGTGCGCACCTCCGTAATCGCCGGACATCCTGGTGAAACCGATGCCGACTTTGAGGAGCTGTGCGATTTTCTGGAGGCATACGATTTCGACCGCATCAACGTCTTTGCCTACTCCGACGAAGAGGGAACCAAAGCCGAAACGATGGAAGAGGAGAAGATCCCCGACGAAGTCATCGACGCGCGTATTGCCGTTTTGCAGGAGATTATCGACCGAAAGACCCAACAATCACTCCACAAAGAACTCGGCAAAGAGATCGATGTCGTCGTCCAGGGACCAAGCAGCGAACACGAATTTTTCCTGGGCGCTAAAAAACTTGCCTGGGCGGAAGATATTGACGGTGAAATTCTGATCAATGAAAACGATATGGACACAGAACCCAAAATCGGACACACCTACAAAGCCAAAGTGACCCAGGTCGCAGGAGACAAACTTGTCGCTACTCTCACCGGAGAGTCTTAAAGAACTCCAGAACCGCAAAAATCTCCTCACCTTTTCGGCAGGGGTAGATTCCAGTGCTCTCTTTTTTTTGCTTCATGAAGCAGAAATTGACTTCGATATCGCACTGGTCAACTACCACACCAGAGAGAGTTCTTCTAAAGAGGCGAAACACGCCAGAGCACTCGCCGAACAATACCACAAACAGTGCTATATCAAAGAGGTGATGCTCCCGCCTGCCAACTTCGAACATGAAGCCCGAAAAATACGCTACGCCTTTTTCGAAGAGGTCATCAGACACCACCACTACGACAATCTCCTCACCGCCCACCACCTTAACGACCGGCTGGAGTGGTTTTTGATGCAACTGACAAAGGGGGCGGGACTGGTTGAGATGCTGGGTTTCGAAGAGATCGAAGAGCGGGAACACTACCGCCTCATCCGACCCCTCATCCATACCCCCAAAGCAGCGCTTCTCGACTATCTTCATGAACACAAACACCCATACTTTATCGACGAAACCAACAACGATGAAACCTATAAACGCAACTATTTCCGCAAACAATTCGCCACCCCGTTGACAGAAGCATTTCATGAAGGGATTCAAAAGAGTTTTCGTTACCTGCAAAAAGACAAAGAGGCACTTTTCAAACTGCGCGTTATCAAAAAAACCGGCGATCTGACCATCCTCGAACGCACCGGAGAGATCACCCTCGATCTGCGCCAGATCGACAAAGTACTCAAACAGATGGGCTATCTCCTCTCTGCCGCACAAAAAGCAGAGATCGCCGAAAAGAGGGATGTCGTGATTTCAAACCGTTTTGCTGTCGTACTTCATGAAGAGAAGATTTATATCGCCCCGCATGTCAAGGTGACGATGCCAAAGCAGTTCAAAGAGGCGTGCAGAGTAGCAAAAATACCGCAGAAAATCCGTCCCTATCTCTACAGTCTGGATCTCTCTCCCGAAGAGATATGAAGCACTTTTCGGTCAAGCAGTGCACGCAATTCCTGCACATGTTTGCCCGGTGTAAAATTGTGCTGCTGTAAAATCCTTCGCGCAAGCGCAAATGCCTGGATCTCTACCGCCGCCCGCACTGCGTCAATATGAATATACTCCGGCAGATAAACATTTTGGTGTGTGACGGCATTGTAAAGATTGACAAAACGGCGGTATTTATGCTGTACAAAATAGTTGTTCAACACCGAAACGATCTTGTCCATCTCCGGTTGCGACGCAACATTTTGTGCAATATGCTCTTTGGGCAACAAACCCGTCTCTTGCACCATACGCAGCGTTTCAGTCTCATCGGGGTCGATGCGTAAAATTTCACGTGCCATCTTCTGCGCCGATTTTGTATCGTTGACTGAAATAAAATAGTGCATCAGGAATTTTCGATTTTCTACATCAAAAGGGTGTGTTTTGACATACTCCAGCAAAAAGGCAAGATCGGAAGAGATATCTTCTCTTCCTTTGGAAGGAGTCTGCTGAACGCTTTTATCGCCTTTACGCTTTTTGGCAACGGAGACCTGCTGCAACCGTTTCAAAAGGCGTCTCGCTTCGGCTAAATCACTCATTTGCACCACTTTTTCGAGGATCTTACGGGACTGCTCTTTTTCCCCTTCCCAGTAGTAAAAGTGTGCCAGTAAATTCTGTGCACGGTAACTCTTGGGATGTTTTTCGATAAAAGCCTGTACATAGCGAATCGCTTTGGTACTCTTGCCACCATCAAAATAGCGATAGGCTACCTTTTTCATCGCATAGTAGTTCGCTTCATCTGCGTGTGCAACGAGCCCCTGCCATGTCAGAAAAAGTATCAGTAAAAACTTCATACGCCACCTTGATGCTCTCATATTTGCAGCTATATCGACAGAAAAGGAAATTACTTTAATAAAAATAATGAAAAATACAATGTATAATCATTTCATGGAAAGTTTAAGCGAGAAAATCAGGGTCGGCACAAGCGGTTTTTACTATCCCCACTGGAAAGAGGTGTTTTATCCGGCAGAGCTCTCCAAAAGCCGTTATTTTGAATACTACATGAAAGAGTTCGACACCGTGGAGCTCAATAGCACCTTTTACCATCTGCCCAAAGCCAAAACCGTTACACACTGGGAAGAGGAGACGCCGGAACATTTTCTCTTCGCCCTCAAAGCTTCCCGGCAAATTACCCACTACCACAAACTGAAAGATGTCAAAGATCCGCTCTATCTCTTTTTGCATCTCGTCAAACCGCTCAAACGCAAAATCGCCGCCATACTCTTCCAGCTGCCGCCCTCACTGCACAAAGATACGGAACTGCTGAGCGATTTTCTGCAACTTCTTCCCTCCGGATACCGCTATGCGATCGAGTTTCGCCACGAAAGCTGGCAAGATGAAAAGACAGATACTATACTCAAAGCCTACAACGTCGCCCGCTGCCTGCACGACTTTAACAAAGTGAAAATCGACCCTCAGATGACGGCGGATTTTACCTATCTCAGACTGCACGGTCCCGACGGGCACTACGGCGGCAGCTACGATGATACCACCCTGAAAACCTATGCACAGATGCTGATGGAGATGGCACACCGGCAAAAACATCTCTTTGTCTATTTCAACAACGATACAGAGAGAAATGCCGTTACCGATGCACAAAGATTGCGCCGTTTTGTCAAAGCATTGGATCCCTTTTTATAAATTTTTAGTTATAATAATAAAAAGTTATAGGAGGAGCTCTTCATGAATGTCGCAAACAACATTACCGACCTCATCGGCAATACACCCCTGATCCGGCTCAACCGTGCATCGCAGAAAACCGGTGCACTGCTGCTCGCAAAATGCGAATTTTTCAATCCGACCAGTTCCGTCAAAGACAGGATAGGCTACAGTATGATCAAAGAGGCACTCGAAAGCGGCAAGATCAATGAAACCACGACCATCATCGAACCCACCTCCGGCAATACGGGAATCGCTCTGGCAAGCATCTGCGCGTCACTGGGCATACGGCTGATCCTGACCATGCCCGAATCGATGAGTATTGAACGACGTAAAATTCTCAGCGCTTTCGGTGCCATGCTCGAACTCACCCCCAAAGAGGAGGGAATGAACGGTGCCATAAACAAAGCAAAAGCACTTCATGAAGAGATTGAAAACTCCCTGATCCTCGGACAGTTCTCCAACCCCGCCAATCCCAAAGTGCACCGTGAAACCACCGCCATAGAGATCTATAACGATATGGAAGGCAAAGTCGATTTTTTTGTCGCCGCAGTCGGTACGGGCGGTACACTGACAGGCACCGGCGAAACACTGAAAAAGCTGATTCCCGGCATCAGCATTATCGCGGTGGAACCCGAGGACTCCCCTGTTCTCAGCGGCGGAAAACCCGGTCCGCATAAAATTCAGGGTATCGGCGCCGGATTCGTACCCCCGGTTCTTGATACTCATATCTACGACAAAGTAATCACCGTCAGCAATGAAGACGCCATCGCCACAGCCAAAAGCCTTGCCAAAACGGAAGGTTTGCTGGTCGGCATCTCCAGCGGTGCCAACGTCTGGGCTGCCATGCAGGTAGCCAAAGAGAATCCCGGCAAACGGATTGTCACCGTACTGTGCGATACCGGGGAACGCTATTTGAGTACAGAGCTTTTTGAATAAAAAAATATAAAATTATTTTATTATTTCGCCTTTAAATTGAAAGCGCTATACTTTAGTGAATATATTTTAAAGGTTTTAAAGGAGGCTTCATGAGCAAACTCGATGAAAAAATAGCGGCGTATCAGGAAGAGGCAAAAAAACTGGGTCTTGACGTTCCTGCAACATTGATCGAAAAAGTGACCAGAGGACTTGGACCGTCGATCTACAAAAAAGACAGCGAAACAGTCGCCTGTTCTCAGAAAAGTGAAATGGACAGAGTCAAAACGAACTTTCTGCAGAAAAAACTTGGTCTGACAGAAGATGACGCGGCACTTGACGCAGCAATCAAAGCGGTATGCGAAGAGATGGGCAGTAAAAACCCTGCCAAAAAACGTGCCCTCTTCTATGCGCTTCTAACAAAAAAATTCGGTAAAGAGAGCGTTTACGCCTAATCTGCCGATCATTTCATGGCAGCTGGACCTAAAGTCCCGCTGCCCCTCTATATCCTCTCTCCGGCGATAAAAACCATTTTCGCCTCTTTGACGTGTAGCAGTGTCTGCAACGCGAGATCTTCTATATGTGCTACCGTTTCCGGCAGCTGTGCGACAATTAGATCTGCATCTTTGAACACTTCCAGTACTCCCGCTTCTCTTTTCAGACTTTTTGCTCCTTCCCGTGTTGCAGCTGTCAAAAGCTGTTTCGCCAGTTGATTAGGCTCCAGCGTGGTATGCATCCACAACGCCGCGCGCATCTCATCCCAGAGACTGAGGGATATGTTCGAACTCAGTCCGTCGGTACCGAGTGTCAGTTTCTCCACCTTTTCCACCGCCAGCCTGCCGTTATGCAGCAGACGGTTGGAGACCGGACAGTGGGTGATATACCCTATCTCCTGCATCAATGCAAGCTCTTCATCCGTCGCCTGTGTGGCGTGGGTAAAGAGTGTATCGACATTGCGAAAAAGTGACAGATACCCCTGCGCGGTGTTGACCGGTTTGCTCCCTGGTGCAAAATCTTCAAAAAATGCGGCGAAATCCCCCGTACCGCTGTCGATCCACGCCCGCTCCGCCGGAGACTCCATGAAGTGTGTCGAGACAACCATCCCCTCCTCTCTGGCAATCTCCAGCGCCTTTTTGGCAAGCATCGGATGGGTCGAGTAGGGACTGTGGACAGAGATTGCCGGTATGAAACTTTTTCGCGCATACTGCTTGCTCTCATCAAGCCGTCCCAGAAAATTGGCATAGAGCGCATCAACCATCGCCGGGTTGCTCCCAAGCACTTCATTGAAATAGACCACATTCAACGGCGAGTGGACACACGGCTTCATGTCAAATCCGAAACTGCTTACCGCACCGATCGTCGTCGTACCGCTTTGCACGATAGTGTCCAGTACTTTCTTCATACAGATCTCTTTGCACGCTTCACTGAGTGCGTCGCGGTGAACAATCACGCTCCGCAGCCAGCGAATAAAGTCGCCGTACGCAAGCGATGTTCTGTTTGCCGAAAACTCCAGATGCACATGCGGATTGACCAGACCCGGCAGCAAAACACTCTTTTCTCCCGCATCGATAAACTCCGCGTCAGGATAGGCATCGCGAATGGCGGCTGCTTTGCCGACTGCCTGAATATGCGCGTCGAAAACCACTGCGCCGTCGGTAATGATTTCAAAGCTTTCATTCATACGCATCACATAATCTGCACGGATAATTGTCATAGAATTCCTTTAGGGCAAATTGGGTACAATCATTGCTTGACAAATATTGAAAAAGCATTATGACATTAATTAATTTAAAAGGAAAAGAATGAAAATCGTTGTTATTCAAGGCCCGAACCTCAATATGCTGGGACTCAGAGAACAAAATATCTACGGTCCGATGAAACTGGACGACATCCACGCGCAGATGGAAACCTACGCCAAACAGAGTGAAATCGATATCGAATTTTTCCAGTCCAATCTGGAAGGCGAAATCGTCGACAAAATCCAGGAGTGCATGGGCGACGCCAACGGTATCATCATCAACCCTGCCGCCTATACACACACTTCCATCGCTATCCGCGACGCGATCAAAGCGGTACAAATCCCGACAGTGGAAGTACATATTTCCAACATCTACGCCAGAGAAGAGTTCAGACAAAAGAGTTTGATCGCTCCGGTATGCGCAGGTCAGATTGCAGGGTTCGGTCCTTTCAGCTACCACCTTGCGATGGTCAGCATGGTACAGATTCTCAGCGAAATCAAAGCGATGCAGGAAGCACAGCAGCAACAACAGGCATCGCAACAGTAACGCATGACCAACTATATTCTCAAAGATGAAAACGCCGTCTATTACGAGTGCGGCTTTTCATG
>JALWRO010000246.1 GCA_027080605.1 Campylobacterales bacterium | reverse complement strand
TGCCGGTTGGTCCTCACTTCGTTGCGGGGTTACACGCAAACTTTTTTTGCAAATACCGTCGTTTCGGACGTTTTTTAACTTTGCATTGTCCTAAAATTTTACGAAACAGCGATTTTATCAGCTGTTCATGAAGTATGACCCGATTTAAAGGGATTGAAACTTTTGTATCATCTCCGTACCAATTTTCCCATTCACATCTAAGTTCATGAAGTATGACCCGATTTAAGGGGATTGAAACGGTAACTCATGTTAATTCCTTTTTAATTAGTACATTATTAGTGTTCATGAAGTATGACCCGATTTAAGGGGATTGAAACAAATATGTTGATAAGTCAAAATCAGTCAATCCAGACCAATCGTTCATGAAGTATGACCCGATTTAAGGGGATTGAAACGTATATTTTTGTCAGGTGATACTTCAATATCCCTACACATATGTTCATGAAGTATGACCCGATTTAAGGGGATTGAAACGCGTTAATGAAATACGCCATATTTTTAGTTGCGAAATAAGTTCATGAAGTATGACCCGATTTAAGGGGATTGAAACAGTCCGATAGATTTATCGGTGTTAACCTCTAGTGGTTCATGAAGTATGACCCGATTTAAGGGGATTGAAACACCTACACCGAAAAAGATGTAACCAATAGCGAAAACCAATATAGTTCATGAAGTATGACCCGATTTAAGGGGATTGAAACATCTTGCTATTTACAAAATTCGTAAAAAATGTTAAAATAACAATCTTCCGTTAGCACATCTTTCGGAGGCTAGTTCAATATAAAGGAGGTTCAAATGGAAGGAGATGGAGATTTTATTTACGGTATATGAGTTCCTTAGAAATTA
Organism: Campylobacterales bacterium; assembly: GCA_027080605.1. Taxonomy (GTDB): domain Bacteria; phylum Campylobacterota; class Campylobacteria; order Campylobacterales; family QNZT01; genus QNZT01. The sequence continues at coordinate 2,851 of JALWRO010000246.1, read as the reverse complement.
ATATTACGAGACTTTTTAGAGAAGGAGTTTTTTATGGAATCATTTTTAGAGTTTTACGTGCAAGTCCCGCAGAGATTATTGAGAGACCCAAATGGAGGTCCTGGTCCAGTCGTGATTGGGTGGTAAATATTCCGCGGGCAAATCCCGCGGAGATTTGAAAGTGTTAGATTTATCTCTATAAAATTACAAGAAAGACCCGATTGAAGGGAAGTAAGATATATTTGTCAGTTATTAGTGCATTAAGATGAATACATTTCGATAATCTTAAAACACTTAAACATACCCTCAGTTACTAATAACTATCATCAATTGAAGCGGATTGAGATTTCTCATCTTTAGTTATTTGGTTTTAGCAACCATTTGTTTACCATCACAGCAGACAACGCCTGGATAAACGACTGATCCACAAAAGAGTCTAACCGTCGCCCTGCGGCGGCAACCTGCATAGCAAACTAAACCATTTCCATTTTTTACCCGATATTACCTCAAAAAGAGCCATATATGTACCTCCTCATCACCTACGACATCACCAGCGACAAAAAGCGCAGGAAGATCGACAAGATTCTCTCCTCCTACGGCGTGCGGGTCAATTACTCTGTGTTTGAGGTGGAGATCCGGCGGCATCTGTTGCCAACGCTCAGAGAGAAGCTTGCTATGCAGATGGATGAGAGAGATTCTGTCAGACTCTATTTTCTGAACAAAACTGCCATCGAAAGTGCGGAGGAGTTAAACCCCAAACGTGGTGATCCTTTCAGTATGGAGGAGAGTTATGTACTCTAAAAAGCTCAAAGCCGTTTTTACACCGCAGGCACTCCGTTTTGCACTTCAAAACTACCAGAAAGCCAGAGACTACAACGCTGTACGTGCCCACATCGACTCCGGCGCGTTTATCAAAGAGATCAGGGAGGGGTTCGTTCCCGATCCGGTCCGCTCGTTTGAGATCGACAAAAACGATCATGAAAAGCGTCAGCTCGCCCTCTCCTCCACCGCTTCCAAAATAGTACAGAAGATTCTGGTGCAGGAGCTTGAGGATCTGGTCACCTTCTCCGACCGCTCCTACGCATACCGCAAAAACAAAGGCACCGTCAAGGCAATCAACCGCACGAAAGATTTTCTCAAAAAAAATTTCTGGGTCGCCAAAGCGGATATAGACAACTTTTTCGACACTATCGACCAGAAACTGCTTATCGAAAAGCTCAACCGCCACATACAGGACAAGCGTATCGTCCGGCTTATCGCCGTGTTTCTCAAAAACGGTATGCTTCGGAAAAACAGCTGGATCGACAAGCACATCGGTGTCTATCAGGGTGATAACCTGAGTCCGTGGCTGAGTAACTTCTACCTCAACGACTTCGACCACTATCTCGAAGAGAAGCACATCGATTTCATCCGTTACGCCGACGATATGCTCTTTTTCGCCAGACACAGGCGCGATGCGATCAAAGCGGTCGATCTGGCGGAGGGGTATCTCAGCTCCCTGTCGCTGACATTCGGCAAAGACAAAAGTCTTATATCCAACAAAAAGGAGGGGTTTGCCTATCTGGGGCTCTGGTTCAAAGAGGATCGCATCACCATGGACAACCGTAAACTTCAGAAAAAGATCTCGAAACTCTCCCAAAAGACCCAAAAACGCCCGCTCTCCCAGTGCATCGATGTCATCAACGAACATATTGAAGGGGTGCAGCGTTACTATGCGCGTATCCTCACCGATGAGAAGCAGTTTGAGATTTTGCAAAAGCATATTGACGAGATACTGGTCAAAAAGATTGCCGAAGCCAAAAAGAGCAGGCAGATCAATAAAAAGTCGCGCTTTATCCAGCTGCTTACGGCACTCAAATCCTACCGTCCCGTCACAGCGGAGGTACACGACAAGCACATCCGCACACTCATCGCCCGGGCGTACGAGCAGGTTGCCCTTCAGACGCCGCTGAGAACCGCCACCAAAGAGGTTGCCAAAAGCAAAACCCACTACCTCAAAGAGAGCATCAAATCTCATGAACTCATCCTCGCAAAATACGGGCTCTTCGCCGGTGTCACCAAAGGCAAAGTAACCGTCAAAGAGTACGGCAAAGTCGTCAAACAACTGCCCCTCAACACACTCTCACGTGTCATCATTCTCAGTCCCGGTATCAATATCTCTTCCATGCTCATCTACCAGTGCAGCAAGCGCAAAATCGATATAGACTTCATCTACCGCGACGAACCCTACGCGCAGATACTCTACTACAAATCTGTCTCATCCGCGCTCCACCGCAAACAGCTCCACTTCATCAGCCAGCCGCACGCCCGTAAAATCGCCGCTACCATCGTCAAAACCAAGTCCAAAAACCAGGTCAATCTGATCAAATATTACGCAAGGTATCGGGAAGATACCGACAAGGAAGAGTTTCTCGCTTTGGAAAAGCTTGTAAAGAAGATGGAAAATATACGGAAAAAAATCGACCACGCCAAAGACCAGAACGCTCTGATGGGCTACGAAGGCGCTATCTCCAGCCTCTACTGGAAAGCGTTTGGCATCCTCACCGACCGCCCCGACTTCACACGTGCCACCCAAAACGCACCCGACACGATCAACCAGGCGATCAACTACGGATACGGCTTTTTGTACCAGCGCATACAGTCAGCGATTGTCAAAGCGGGTCTGAACCTCTACCACTCCTTTTTACACACGGAACAATCCGGAAAACCGACGCTTGTTTTCGATCTGATCGAAGAGTTCCGCCAGCCGGTCGTGGACAGGGAGATCATCTCCATCCTCAACCGCAACATCAAACTCACCTCCGCCAAAGGTCGTCTCACACAACAAAGCGTCAAAGTCATCTCTCAAAATATCCAGGAACGCCTCGTCACT
>JALWRO010000245.1 GCA_027080605.1 Campylobacterales bacterium | reverse complement strand
GCCCATCGCACCCAGTTTCGCAAAAATCACCGGCAGTGAAACGAACACCAGCCCCGGTCCTTTGTCCGGCGTACCGCCGAACTGAAACAGAAATGAAAAGATCACCAGACCCGCAATCAGGGCAATCAACGTATCCATAAACGCTACCATCAATCCCGCCTGGTAGAGGTTGGAACGCTTCGGCAATGCCGCTGCATAGGTCATAATCGAACCGATACCGATAGAGAGGGTAAAAAAGGAGTGTCCCACCGCACGGATAATCGCCTCGGAACTGAGCTTGCTGAAATCCGGCGCAAACATAAACGTTACCGCTTTGCCGAAGCCGTCAAAATTCATCGCGTAGACCAGCAGTCCCAGCAAAATAAAGAGCAAAAAAGGAATCAAAATAAGGTTGGTTTTTTCAATACCCTTTTTGATACCGCCCAGCAGTACCACCGCCACAAACAACACCGAAAGCGTATGAAACAGAATCTGCAAAAAAGGCGCATGCGCGTAGAGATTGTCAAAAATATGCTTCGCATCCTCGATCGTCGTCGGCAAACCGGCAAAAGAGAGGTACATATAGTAAAAAATCCACCCGATCACCACCGAGTAAAATGTCATGATCACCAGACCGGTAAAGAGCATAAAACCGGCATATTTCCACCCTTTTTTCTCAGGCGGCGCCAACTCTTCAAAACTGCTGACACAATCCTTCTGCCCCCGCTTACCGATCACCATCTCCGCAATCAAAAGCGAAGCACCGATCAGCAAAATCGTCACCAGATAGACCATCACAAACGCACCGCCGCCGTAAACACCCGTAATGTAGGGAAATTTCCAGATATTCCCCAGACCGACCGCAGCACCGGTAGCGGAAAGTACAAACCCGAGACGACTGAATTTTGCTACTTGTTGATTCATGAAACTCCTTTGCTATCACTACGCCGATATATATTTTTAAATTTTAACTGAAAAGAGGTTAAAGTAATAATGATTATTGATGTCTCCGCGCAATATCGCGAAACCCATCTTTGACCATAATAAATGCATCTACGATAATTGGATCAAAATGTTTACCGCTTTGTGAGATAATAATCCTCTCCGCATCTTCAAAAGTAAAAGCATCTTTATAACATCTTCTTGATATAAGAGCATCATATACATCAACCAATGCCATCAATCTTGCTTCAAGGGGTATTTCTTCGCCTTTTAGCCCCAAAGGATAACCGGATCCATCCCATTTTTCATGGTGATAATAGGTAATATTATAGGCTGTTTTTAAAAAGTTGTTTTTAGGATAAGATTTCATCGCATCAGAGATGATTTCCATACCAAGTTTTGGATGCTCTTTCATAATAGCAAACTCCTGATCTGTCAATTTACCCGGTTTTTGCAGTACTGCATCCGGGATCCCAACTTTACCGATATCATGAAGTGGTGCGGAATGGTAAATATTTTCCAGAAAATAATCGCTGATATCTTCCTTGTTCATATCATGTTTTTGCAGATACCGGGCAAGTATTTTGATATACTCTTTTGTTCGTTTCAGATGAGCACCTGTTTCAAAATCTTTGATACCCGCAACAAGCACCATACTCTCTAACGCAGCGGCATGAGAATTTGAAAGCTCTTCATAGTATATTTTCTTTTCTTTGTTGTAGACATAAAATAAAACCAGACTTAACAACCCAAGATGAATCAATATCGGAACCCACAAATATGCAGGTCTTAAATATATACCGTACTGAAAAGCAACAACGGCTATGGTAAATGAGATAATCAAAACAGAGATATAGAAAAAAGCGAATAGATAATTTTTATTTCTATAAAGTAAAAATGTCGCAATAAGCGAAATCACAAAAGCGATCAGCAGGTTAAGACTCTTCATAAAATTTGGTTGCCAGATAATATGGTCATTTACTATATTTTCTATCACTGTAGCACTTATATCCGTACCACTTAACATATATCCGCTGGCAACCATATGTTCATTTGTAGCACCGATAACAGATGTTCCTATTAAAACGATTTTTCCCGTAAACATTTGCATGGGTACAGACCCGTCTAAAATATCTATCGCCGATACATGCTTATAACGGGCCGGTTTATAAAAATAGAGTGATACTTCTGACAAGTCGTTTGTTTTAAAATTATGCCCCAGAAGTGAGACACTGTTTTTCGAGGGGAAGTTGATCTTTTTATCTATACAAAGTAAAGTCGCCAATGCAAATGAAGGAACTATGGTATCTTTATATTTGATAAAAAGCGGTGTTTTTCGCACAATATCATCACTGTCTATCGTCGTGTTGATAAAACCCTCTGCACTTGCAGCATTTTGAAACTCTTGCATATTACATAATACAGATGAAGCATTATATAGGGTAGAAGTATCGTTCATGGCACCTGTGAGTGTTGATTTTAAAGTACACTTTTTTAGCAGCCGGTCTCTGTTCTCAAGCAAAACGGGCAATACAGATTTTGAATTTTTAAGTGCCTGTGCGAGTATTTTATCGTTATCAAAAAACTTTTTATCGAGACCGGATATCTTCAAATTATAATTTAGATAATTTTTATAGAACTTTGCAATTGTTACAGGTGAACTTTTATCAGGATGTCTAAACATAATATTGATACCTATAACCGCGGGATGAACTCTTTGAATTTTTTCAATAAGATTTGCAGTAATGATTCTTGGCCAGGGCCACTGTCCCAAAACATCTATACTTTTTTTATCTATTTCAACTATGACAACGGAAGGCGCAATATTGTTTTTTTCATCTTTCTTAAAATCATATCTTTTGGTAAAAAAGTCATATACTTTATGATCCACTATATCAAGATAATGGGTTTGATACAACCATGCATATATCATCATCGTAATGATGATAATGATATAAGGCTTTGAACGTCTGATTTTCATCGAATCTTTATTTCAACACGTCTGTTTTTAGGTTCAGCAACAGCATCTTTCGTATTGACAAGAGTCCCCTCTTCCCCAACATAAGAGAGGTGTATTGCTTTGATATCCACATCCATTTGTTCCAATAGCTTTTTCACAAACAGTGCTCTCTTTTTCGAAATCAGCAAATTCTTTTTTCTAAGCCCTTTTCTGTCACTATGCCCGATAATATCAATTTCACACGGAGCTCTTTTTTTGATCTCTTCTGCAATTTTTTTTAAATGCTCTTTTTCACCGGAGGATAAGAGAACCCCTTTTTTAAAAAATATATTTGTTGCATACATTTCAGGTGGTGTTGCCGCTATAACATCTCCGAAATTTTTTAAAAGTAGTTTTTTTGAGATTTTTTCTGGCTTTGACAAAGCACCGTCTTCTTTGATTTTTACCATTGTAAGAGGTTTGTCAACATGAAGTTTGCTTTTGTTTACTGCTATATTGATTGCATTGTGTTTACCACTTTTGTCTCCAAGTATAATAGCCACTTTGTCCGCTGAAACTTTTACTTTTTTCTGTTTACATGGGAAAAGTACAGCTGTCAAAAATCCAATGATAAAAGTGATAACGATAAATTCTTTCATTTGATTATTTTATATCAACATAAAATTTAGTACCATCTATACCAATGATGCCTTTAGGTACTTTGAATTTTACTGCTTTTGGAGCCTTTTTCCCAAACTCCCCGGATTCAAAAAGTGCTTTCCCTCTTGTCATATTCAGATCAAATGCAAATTTTTTATTTTTAGGCTCAAATAAATATTTTTCAATGACAATATAGCTTTTCGCCCCTAACGAGAGTCTCGTTCCATCTTTAAACATAATTCCTGCACTGCCGTCTTTCCCGGTAATAACAATATCATCTTCACGTAACGTATCTCCAACTTTCAAGGGTGTGATTTTATAATTTCTTTTTAACCGGACATCACCTTTTTTCGTTTTGATTAAAGCTATATCTGCAAAAAGATACAGAGAAAATATGACGATATACAGTATAAAAAATCTCACTTGCTTATTGCCCTTTTTGAAAATATATTATACTATCATAATTAATTTAAACTAGATTGTATTTATACTGTTTTATTCAGGTAAAGCATAGTATCCACTGGAAGGATAAGAAAGTATGCAAATATGTAGATATAATCTATCTGATATTAGTCACTTTTTTAAGTCTATTGTGACATAATTGCATCAAAAACAGAGTTTTCATGCAACCTATCTCCGTCACAACACTCAACAATCAGATCAAATCACTGCTTGAGACACACTACCTCAACATCCTCGTCGAGGGAGAAGCGAGTCGTGTCACGTACCACAGTTCCGGGCATCTTTACTTTACGCTCAAAGATGACAGAAGCGCAATTTCATGTGTCATGTTCAAAGGCAACAACCGGCAACTGAAATTTCGTCTCGAGGAGGGGATGCAGGTGATCGTCGGCGGGGGAATTTCTGTCTATACGCCGAGGGGAAGTTACCAGATCAACTGCGCGACGCTGGAACCGGCAGGAAGCGGTGCGCTGGCGCTGGCATTTGAACAACTGAAAAAGAAACTGGAGGCGAAGGGCTATTTCGACACCGGCATCAAAAAGCCCCTGCCCCGCTATCCGAAACATATTGCCATTGTCACTTCCCGCAGCGGTGCGGCTATTCAGGATATGTACCGTGTCGCCAAAAAGCGCTGGCCGCTGCTGAAACTGACGCTGATCGACACCACCGTTCAGGGAGAGGATGCGGCGCAGATGATCGCACGCAATATTGCCATCGCCGACAGCCTTCATGCCGATGCAATTGTCGTGGGTCGCGGAGGTGGAAGTTTGGAGGATCTCTGGGCATTCAATGAAGAGATCGTCGCGGAAGCGATCTTTGCGGCACAGACACCTGTCGTCTCGGCGGTCGGTCATGAAATCGACTTTTTGATCTCCGATTTTGTCGCCGATCTGCGCGCCCCGACCCCTTCCGCGGCGATGGAGCTGATCTTGCCCGACATCTCCGAAGTGCTGATGGGTATCGACAATATCACGGACAACTACCACAGAACCGTGCAGACCATTTTCCACAAAAAAGAGACGCAATTGCTGCACCTCCAGCAACTTTTTGAGCAAAACTCCGTCGAAGCGAAACTCTCCCTCTACCGTCAGGAGATCGACAATCTGCAAACACAGTTCCACAACTTTTTCGCGCTGGGACTGCGTCAGAGAGAGTCTGCGCTGACCCAGCTGAAACAACGCTTCAGACAATACCGCCCCGATCAAAAGATAGCGCAGTATCATACCGAAGCCGTACAGCTTAAAAGGGAGTTTGACCACTTCATGAAGCTGATACTTCAGCGAAAAGAGCAAAACCTGACCTCCCTCATGAAATCCTTTGAAAATAACGACCCCGCCAAAAGAGACCGCACCGGCATCGCACAGATTACCAAAGAGGGCAAAAAGATTGCGCTGGAGAAGCTTCATGAAGGCGATACTTTCAATGCGGAAACCTCCAGAGTCAAAATCACCGCGCAGGTGAAAGAGAAACAAAACCTGTAACAGAGTAAGATAACCTATGTTCAAATCGATATTTACCAACAGCTTCGGTATTCTCTTTTCACGGATTCTCGGTTTTCTGCGCGATATGCTGCAGGCTTCGATTCTCGGCGCCAATATCTATACCGATATTTTCATCGTCGCGTTCAAACTGCCCAACCTTTTCCGGCGTATCTTTGCCGAAGGGGCTTTTACCCAGAGTTTTCTCCCCTCCTTCAGTCACAGCAGACAAAAGAGCGTCTTTGCCGTCTCCATTTTCCTGCGTTTTCTCATTTTTCTGATACTCTTCGCCCTTTTGGTCACCCTCTTCGACAACCTCTTCGCCAAACTGATCGCCTGGGGATTTGACAATGAGACCATCCACAAAGCGGCGCCGCTGGTGGCGATCAACTTCTACTATCTGATTTTGATCTTCATCGTCACTTTTCTGGGTTCTCTGCTACAGTACAAAAACCACTTCGCCACAACCGCCTTTGCCACGGCACTGCTTAATATCGCACTCATCTCCGCCCTTCTGCTGGGTAAAGGACTACCCAAAGAGGTAATTGTCCGGTACCTCAGCTACGGAGTGATCATCGGCGGGCTGCTACAGGTGGCGGTGCATCTGATCGCCGTCAAGAAACTGCACCTGGATCGTCTGCTGGTCGGGGGTTTCAAGGGGCTCAAAAGCAGACAGGAGCGTATCAGGGAGGATAAAAAGCGCTTCTCCTCCAACTTTTTTGCATCGGTGCTTGGCAGCTCCACCGCACAGATTTCCGCTTTTCTGGACGGCTGGCTCGCCTCTTTTCTGGCAGCCGGTTCCATCAGTTACCTCTACTATGCCAACCGTATTTTCCAGTTTCCGCTCGCCCTCTTCGCCATTGCCACTTCGGTCGCGATCTTTCCGAAAGTGACACGCTACCTCAAAAATGAGGATGAAGCCAACGCCCATGAAATGCTGACCAAAAGTTTCTGGTTTCTGGCTGCCCTGCTCGGTGCGGCGACCCTGACGGGCATTATCCTCTCGGAAAATATCGTCTGGTTGCTTTACGAGCGGGGCGCATTCGTTCATGAAGACACGCTGAACACGGCGCAGGTACTCTCGATGTACCTGATCGGACTGATCCCTTTCGGGCTGGCAAAGATCTTCTCCCTCTGGCTCTATGCCACCCATCAGCAAAAACGGGCGGCGAAACTCTCCGGTATCGCACTGGGCGTAAACATAGTCCTCTCTCTTTCTCTGATCAAGCCGATGGGTGCGGCGGGACTGGCGCTGGCAAGTTCGCTCAGCGGTGTCGTTTTGTTTCTGCTCACCGTCAACGCTTTTGGCAAAGCGAAATTTTCTGCTATAATCGCGCACAAATATGCGCTCTATCTCATTGCGGCGCTGGGAGTGCTCACACTCCTGTTACTAAAGTTAAAGGATTTACTCAGTGCTTATCTATAACACCGCCACCAGAAAAAAAGAGGAATTCATTCCGCTTGAAGAGGGAAAAGTACGTATCTATGTCTGCGGACCGACCGTCTATGACGACGCCCATCTGGGACACGCACGCAGTTCCATCGCCTTCGACCTGCTGCGCCGGACACTGACCGCGCTGAAACACCGCGTCACCTTTGTTAAAAACTTTACCGATATCGATGACAAAATCATCAAAAAGATGCAGGAAACCGGCAAAAGTATGGATGAGATCGTGGGCTACTATATCCGCCGCTACAAAGAGGATATGCACGCCATCGGTGTCGAAGATGCCGACATTGAACCTAAAGCGACCGAGAGTATTGACGATATTATCGCTTTTATCGAACATCTTTTCGACAGAGAGTGTGCCTATGTCATCAGCGACGGTGTCTATTTCGACACGGCAAAAGATCCCGAGTACCTCTCCCTCTCCCACCGCCACGTCGATGAAGCGCAAAATATCGCCCGTGTCGAAGAGAACCGCGAAAAGCACGATCCCAAAGATTTTGCCCTCTGGAAATTTTCCAAAGCGGGCGAACCGGCTTACCCCTCTCCGTGGGGCGAAGGACGTCCGGGATGGCATATTGAGTGTTCGGCGATGATCAAAAAACATATCGCCACCGACAAAGCCTGGCAAATCGATATTCACGGCGGCGGCGCGGACTTGCTTTTTCCCCATCATGAAAACGAAGCGGCACAGAGTTTCTGTGAATCGGGACAACATCTGGCAAAATACTGGATGCACAACGGCTTTGTGCAGATCGACGGCGAAAAGATGAGCAAATCGCTGGGCAACTCTTTCTTCCTCAAAGACGCTTTACGTGTCTATGACGGAGAAGTATTGCGCTTTTACCTTCTCTCCACCCATTACCGCGCCAACTTCAACTTCAATGAAGAAGACCTCAAAGCTTCCAAAAAACGCCTCGACAAACTCTACCGTCTCAAAAAGCGTATCGCGGTCACAAGTGGCTCTGCGGTCGATAAAACATTCAAAGCAAAAGTGCTCGACGCACTGGCGGACGATCTCAACATCTCCCAGGCACTCGCCGCAGTCGATGAGATGATCCAGACAGCCAACGAAAAACTCGATACCAATCCAAAAGATAAAGCGCTGAAAAAAGAGACCTTCTCCAATATCGCTTTTCTTCATGAAGTGCTGGGCATCGGTGCGCAGGAGCCGCATATCTACTTTCAGCAGGGAATCGACGAAGCAACCAAAGCAAAAATAGAAGCGCTGATCGAAAAGCGTACAGAAGCCAAAAAAGTGAAAGATTTTGCCGCAAGCGATGCTATCCGCGACGAGCTGACCGCCATGGGCATACAGATTATGGATACACCGCAGGGCACACTCTGGGAGAAAATCACGGAGTAATCCCTGTCGGCAAACGCAGCACTTTCTTTAGAAAAAACTTTTGTAAAACTAAAAAAAGAAAACAAAAGTGAACTTTTGAAACACAATTATACGCTTTAAGTCCAAAACTCTTTACAAAAGTAAAATTTTTATGTATACTCTTCTTATAACCTTAAACGGCTTACATAGCTCATAACTTTTAAGAAGAGGATTTCATGACAAGCAAAAATATTCTGTTTATCGGTACTATGCTGTTCGCGTTGCTTGTCACCTCATGTGTGGCGTATTTTCTGGAAAGATACAACCCTATGATAGAAACCGTTACATACACACAGCAAGAGCAGCGTACTTTTACACCCGTCATCATTGTACCGGAACCAAATGCGACAGCTACCCTTCCTGCCGAAGCCGAAGAGAACAGAACAACCGCTTCTGCTACCATAGAAAAAAATGTAACGGTACCCGAAGCAAATATAACGATTCCCAAAGTCTCCGAGCCTGTCGCAACCAAAATCAACCGGAAAATCATTCCCAAAAAACAAAAACCAAAACGCCCTGCTCCTGTCAGGCATGAGAAAAAAACCAAAACGGTTGTCAGCACTAAAAGCGGTATTGTCATCGAACCGGTTTTGATGGCGGAGACTTTGCAAGCCTTCCGAAACGGTCGGCTGGATAACAGTGTCAAAGCACTCCTGCGCTCTGTCGCAAAAAAAGCTAAAGCGGGGAAAGATCGCTATATACTGCTCACAACCCCGGGCATCACTGCCGCCAAAAGAGGCTATTTGAAACATATAAAAGCCTATCTGCTGCACAATGGGGTCAAACCACAACAGATCAAAATTAAAATAACAAGAGCGAAGAGAGGGGAAAAATATGTTTCCTCTGACACACAAAAAGATACAATCGAACTCTCGTTACTCGAAAGGATATAAAAGAGATGGATATACTGGAAATTATCGGCAAAATCACCTTGTGCCTCGCCATTGCAGCCGCACTGGGCTTTCTGGTGGGGTGGTTTCTGGCAAAAGTGACCAAAGAAGAGAAATCGCTGCAAAAATACAACGCCCTGCTGGAGAAGTATGAAGTCAAAGAGAATGAAATCAGACAATTGCATGAAGAGCTCGACATGAAAGAGGAGCAGATGCAGCAGATGCAGCAGCAGTACCAAAACTGCGAACGTGAACGGCTCAATGCCAGATTCGACGAAAAAGATTGTGAAAAATACCAAAAAATCATCGAAGAACTCCGTTCTGAAAATAGTATGCTGATTGCACAGATTAAAGAGCAAAAGATCTGTGAAGATGAAAATGAAATTTTACAGGAAGAGATCAAAACACTCGAAACGGAAAAAGAGCAGTTGCTGACACAAATCGACGACTGTAAAGAGTACAAAGAGAACTATAAGAGTCTGATCATGGAGGTAGAATCTCTCAAAAATGAAAAAGAGAAACTCGCCGCCAGACAACAGGAGATAGCGGAAGATGCCGAAAAGATACGTATCTTCGATGCCTATGAATCAGCAAAAATCAACCCGCAGACTTATGCAAAGATCAAAGAGGATCTCATCGTTTTGAAAGAAGAGGTCACCAAAATACGAAAAGAGAGAGATCGCTACGGCGAAGAGATTGAAAAACTACGAAAAAAACTCGAGCAGAAGAAAAAAGAGCTGAAAGAGTGTCACGCGACAAAAAGTGTCAAACAGGCTTCCGGTCCACTGGAAAATGAAGCGGACAATATCAGTGAAAATATAGAGATCAAAACATTGTCACAACTCATCAAAGAGACACTCAACGATATCAAAAAATAGCCCCGCAAAAGCGGGGTTAACCCGTCTGATATAGCTCTATTTAATAATATATTTGTATAATCTTTCATTTAAAAACCCTAAGCAATATTCGATACATACAAAGCAGAGAGATGATAGACTATAACGATATCAAAAAGTATATTTATAAACTCGATCCTGAAACAGCCCATACCCTTGTAGAATTCGGCGCACATAAAATTGCCACATATGCACCGTTTCTCCTCTCTCCTCTGCGGTCACGCTACAAAGTGGAAGACGACAGACTCTCTCAGGAGCTTTTCGGAGTTACTTTCCCCAATCCTGTCGGTATGGCTGCCGGTTTTGACAAAAACGCCACGATGATACCCTTTCTCGAAGCGCTGGGATTTGGCTATATCGAGTACGGTACCGTCACACCCCGCCCGCAGGAGGGCAATGAAAAACCCCGTCTTTTTCGTTTTCCCGAACATGAATCACTCCAGAACGCAATGGGATTCAACAACGACGGCATGACCAAAATCAAATCGCGTGTCGAAGTACTCTACCCCTACAGCATCCCGCTTGGGGCGAATATCGGTAAAAACAAAACAACGCCCCAGAGTGAGGCGATCAAAGATTACGAAGTATTGATCAACACATTCAAAGATCTCTGCGACTATATCGTAATCAACATCTCTTCCCCCAACACACCGGGTCTGAGAGATTTGCAAAATGAAAATTTCATCAAAGAGCTTTTCACCCTCTCGACTTCCCTGACGACCAAACCGGTACTGCTGAAGATAGCGCCGGATCTCGACACCAAAGAGGCGATCGGAATCTGCGATATCGCCCTGCAAAACGGTGCAAAAGGGATCATCGCCACCAACACCACCATCGACTACAGCGTTTTACCCAACGCCAAAGGATTCGGCGGCGTTAGCGGAAAAGTACTGAAAGAGAAGAGTTTTCAAATGTTTGAAGCGATTGCGGAAGCATTTTACGGCAAAACAACACTCATTTCCGTCGGCGGTATCAGCGACGGTGACGAAGCCTACCGCCGCATCAGAGCAGGCGCCGACCTGGTACAGGTCTACAGCGCGTTTATATTCCGGGGACCCTCTCTGGCAAAAGAGATCAACACCAGAATCCTCGAACTGCTGGAGCGTGACGGTTTCGACAACATATCCGAAGCGACAGGAGCCGATCGAAAATGATCAAACTCTTTTTTATTTTACTATTAACACTATCAGGAGTTTGCATGGGAAACACCCTGCCTAAACACTACACCAAAACACTCGACAACGGTTTACAGATTCTCGTCATACCGATGCAAAACAGTTCCAGCGTCATCACTACCGACATCTTTTACAAAGTCGGCAGCCGCGACGAAGTGATGGGCAAAAGCGGTATCGCACATATGCTCGAACATCTCAATTTCAAATCGACCAAAAACCTCAAAGCGGGCGAGTTTGACGAAATCGTCAAGAGTTTCGGCGGTGTGGACAACGCCTCTACCGGCTTTGACTACACACAATACTTTATCAAATCCACATCCAAAAACCTGCCCAAATCTCTGGAACTTTTTGCCGAACTGATGCAAAACCTCAGTCTCAAAGATGAAGAGTTTCAGCCCGAAAGAGACGTCGTGCTCGAAGAGCGGCGCTGGAGAACGGACAACAACCCGTTCGGCTATCTCTATTTCCGCCTTTTCAACAATGCCTATATTTACCACTCCTACCACTGGACACCGATCGGCTTTACCGAAGATATCAAACACTGGACCATCGACGATATCCGTGCGTTTCACAAAATGTACTATCAGCCGCAAAACGCCATTCTGGTCGTCGCAGGTGACATCGATCCCGAAACTGTCTTTCATGAAGCCCAAAAAGCATTCGCAAAGATTCCCAACAGCGGAAAAATCGTGCGTAACCACCAGATCGAACCGGTACAGGACGGCGCGAAACGGATCGAAATCGACAAAGAGTCTCAGGTGCAGATGCTCGCCATCGCATTTCATATTCCCGATTTCAAAAGCGAAGACCAGGTTGCCCTCTCTGCCGTCAGCGAACTGCTCACCAGCGGCAAGAGCAGCCGCCTCAACGCCTTGCTGATCGACAAACTGCAACTGGTCAACTCCATCTCCGCCTACAATATGGAAAATATCGATCCGGGTATTTTCCTCTTCCTCGCTGTCTGCAATCCCGGCGTAAAAGCCGAAGATGTCGAGACTATCCTCTGGCAGGAGATTGAAAAGCTGAAAAGCGAACCGGTCAAAAAAGAGGAGCTGGAGAAGGTGAAAATCAACACACGATCCGATTTTATTTTCAGCATGCAGGATTCCCAGACACTGGTCAATATGTTCGGCGGATACGCCGCCAGAGGTGACCTGAACCCCCTGCTCCACTATGAAGAGCGTCTCATGAAACTCACCCCGGTCCAAGTTCAGGAAGTCGCAAAAAAATATTTCAAGACAAAAAATTCGACAACTGTTATTTTACGCAAACTACAGGAAAACAACACAACAAAGGAAACCAGATGAGTGGACCCATCGGTGCGATGACCGCACTTATTACACCATTTAAAAACAATAAAATAGATACCCAAACCTATGAAAAACAGATCAAAAGACAGATCGCCAACGGTATAGATGCCGTTGTTCCGGTAGGTACAACCGGGGAAAGCGCCACCCTCACCCATCATGAACACAAAGAGTGTATCGAGATCGCCGTTGCCGTATGCAAAGGTTCCGACACCAAAGTCCTCGCAGGCGCGGGCAGCAATGCCACGAGTGAAGCGATCGAACTGGCACAGTTTGCACAGCAGCAGGGCGCTGACGGCATCCTCTCCGTCACACCCTACTACAACAAACCGACACAGGAGGGGCTTTTCCAGCACTACAAAGCGATTGCAAACGCTGTTGAAATTCCCATACTGCTCTACAATGTTCCCGGGCGAACCGGCGTCGATCTTTTTGCAGAGACAACGATCAGACTTTTTCATGAATGTCCCAACATCTACGGTGTCAAGGAAGCGACCGGATCGATCCAGCGTTGTGTTGAACTGCTGGCAAAAGAGCCGAAACTCGCAGTTATCAGCGGTGACGATATGATCAACTATCCACTCATCTCCAACGGCGGTACCGGCGTCATCTCCGTAACAGCAAATCTCCTGCCGGGTAAAATTGCGGATCTGACCCATTACGGCATGAAAGAGGAGTATAAAAAATCCAAAGCAATCAACGATGCGCTCTACGACATCAACAGCGTCCTCTTCTGCGAATCCAATCCGATCCCCATCAAGGCAGCTATGTACATTGCAGGCTTGATGCCGTCGCTGGAGTATCGCCTCCCCCTCGTCAAACCGAGTATGGAAAATTTTCGAAAAATCGAAGAGACACTGAAAAAATATGAGATAAAAGGATAATTATGAAGGGAAAAACTTTAGTCATCAGCGGCGCTACCAAAGGTATCGGCAAAGCGATCGCATATGAATTTGCCAAAGAGGGCGTCAATGTCGCATTTACCTACAACTCCAACGAAGAGGAGGCGCAGAAAATTGCCGCCGATCTGGAAGCAACCTATAACATCAAGGCAAAACCTTACAAACTCAATATTCTCGAACCCGAAGAGTATAAAAACCTCTTCAAAGAGATCGACGCCGATTTTGACCGCGTGGACTTTTTCATCTCCAACGCGATGATCTACGGACGTGCCGTCGTGGGCGGGTACGGAAAGTTCATGAGACTCAAACCCCGAGGGTTGAACAATATCTACACCGCTACCGTCGTCGCTTTTGTCATCGGCGCACAGGAAGCGGCAAAACGGATGGAAAAAGTGGGCGGCGGTTCAATCATCTCGATGAGTTCCACTGGAAATATCACCTACATCGACAACTATGCCGGTCACGGTACCAACAAAGCCGCTGTCGAAGCGATGGTACGCTACGCCGCTATGGAACTGGGTGAGAAAAACATCCGTGTCAATGCCGTCAGCGGCGGTCCTATCGACACCGACGCACTTAAAGCATTTGTCAACTACGAAGAGGTCAAGGAAGCGACAGAACAACTCTCCGCACTCGGCAGAATCGGACAACCAGAAGATATCGCCGGTG
>JALWRO010000244.1 GCA_027080605.1 Campylobacterales bacterium | reverse complement strand
GTCAATTCCGTCAGCGGCGGTCCTATCGACACCGACGCACTTAAAGCATTTGTCAACTACGAAGAGGTCAAGGAAGCGACAGAACAACTCTCCGCACTCGGCAGAATCGGACAACCAGAAGATATCGCCGGTGCCTGCGTGTTCCTCTGCAGCGACAAAGCATCCTGGATCACCGGACAGACACTCCTCGTCGAGGGTGGAACCACATTCAACACAAAATGCTGAATCTGCCCAACCTCCTCGCCCTGCTGCGCATCGCACTCGCACCGCTGATGTTCTGGCTGCTTGTCGACAGACAAAACAGCCTCTTTGCACACATTCATGTCAGCTGGCTCGACTATACCGCCGCACTTGTTTTCGTCATCGCCTCGGTGACGGACTTTTTCGACGGATTTATCGCCAGAAGCTGGAACCAGATCACCAGACTCGGCGGTATCCTCGATCCTCTGGCGGATAAAATGCTGATGCTTGCGGGCTTTCTGGGACTGGTCTATATCCACAGAGCCAGCCCCTGGGCGGTCTTTATCATCCTCACACGGGAATTTTTTATCACCGGACTGCGCATTCAGGCGGCGGCGGAAGGAAAAAGTGTCTCCGCTTCTCTGGCAGGCAAAGCCAAAACCGTCCTGCAGATGATCGCCATCGGCTTTTTGCTCATGAACTGGCCCTACGCTGAAGCGATACTCTGGGCTGCCGTCATACTGACACTCTATTCCGGATGGGAATATATCAAAGGATTTTATCACTAATGGGTATTTTTGTTTCACTGCTGGTTTTATCACTGCTAATCATCTTTCATGAATGGGGACACTTTCTGGCTGCACGCTATTTCGGTGTTAAAGTAGAAGAGTTCGGGCTGGGGATGCCTATTATCTTCACCAAACCGATGTTCAAAAAGAAATGGGGAGAGACGACCTACTCCTTCTACCCCATGCTGCTGGGCGGTTTTGTCCGCATGAAGGGGCAGGATGACTTCGACCTGAGCAAAAAGAGCGACGATCCCGACAGTTATATGTCCAAAAAACCGTGGCAGAAGATTGTCATACTGCTGGCAGGACCGTTTGCCAATATCCTGCTGGCGTTTCTGCTCTATATCGCTATCGCCGTTATCGGCGCCGATGCACTGGCACCCGTTGTTGGCAACACACTGAAAGACTCCCCTGCTGCAGCAGCGGGTATTCAGCCCAAAGACAAAATTGTCGCCATCAACGGAAAACCGATTGTCATCTGGGACGACATCGGCAAAATCATCACCGCTTCCAAAGGAGCTCTGGAGATCACGGTACTGCGTGACAACCACCCCGTCCGGCTGATCATGACACCCCGTGTCAGCGAAGCCAAATCGATCTTCGGCGAAAAGATAACAAAAAAGATGATCGGCATCGCCCCTGCCGGCGTATTCATGAAGATACCGATGCACTCTGCTTCCGACATATTTTCCTACGCCTGGGAAAAGACGATCTGGGCGACGGGTATCATCGTGCGCTCCCTTGAAAAACTGATCGAAGGGATCATCCCCGCCGATCAGATGGGAGGGATCGTCTCGATCGTGCAGGTCACATCGCAGGCAACCGCTGTCGGTATCACGACACTCTTCGCCCTCGCCGCCCTGATCTCCGTCAACCTCGGCGTACTCAACCTGCTGCCCATTCCCGCACTCGACGGCGGGCATATTATGTTCAATCTCTATGAGATGATCTTCAAAAAAGCGCCAAGCGAAAAAGTCTTTTACAACCTGACACTTGCCGGCTGGGCGCTGCTGCTCAGCCTGATGGCATTTACCACCTACAACGATATACTACGCATTATGAGAGGATAGACCATGACACCGTATGAAAAAAATTTCGACGCCGTTTTACAGCGCATAGAAGCGATCCGACTCGAAACCAACGAACATCAGATCATCAAAATCGTCGCCGCAAGCAAATATGTCGATGCCGACACGATCAGAGCGTTTTATGCCACAGGACAGAGAGCCTTCGGCGAAAACCGCGTGCAGGATCTGAAAACCAAAGTCGAAGCACTCGAAGACCTGCCGCTGGAGTGGCACTTTATCGGTCGGCTGCAAACCAACAAAATCAACATGCTGCTCGACCTGAACCCGATGCTCATCCAATCATGTGAAGATCTTAAAATGGCGGAAGAGATCGACAAACGCGCCGCACTCAAAGGGAAAAAACAGCAAATACTGCTACAGATTAACAGCGCACGGGAAGCAACCAAAGCGGGCATCGCTCCCGAAAAAGCAGTCGATACCTATCAGCAAATCCTGGAAACCTGCCCCAGTCTGACACCCAAAGGGGTCATGAGCATCGGCGCCCATACCGACGACACCGCCAAAATCAAAGAGAGTTTTGAAACCACTTATCAAATTTTCGATACACTCAAAAAAGATGGTGCGAAATACTGCTCCATGGGCATGAGCAACGACTTTGAACTCGCCATACGCTGCGGTTCCAACATGCTGCGTCTGGGCAGCATCCTTTTTAAAGGAGCATAAACGATGAAAAAGATTCTATCCACCCTGCTTCTGCTGGTCTCCCTCTCACAGGCAGACCTTCTCTTTACCGCCGGTCAGAAAAACTTCGGCTTCTCCCTCGGTTCAAGCACCGGATTCGGCAACGACTACACCGTCGCGGGTGCTGAAGTCAACTACTTCATCCAGGACAACCTCTCCGTAGGTGTAGGGTACCTCGGCTATTTCGGAGACGACCCGAAAATCCACCAGATCACCGTCCCCCTGACCTACTACTACCCCATCAGCATTACCAACTATCCGTACGCAGGTCTCTTTTACAAACATACATTTATTTCAGATGATTATGAGGATTACGATGTATACGGTGTCAGAGTCGGTATGTCGGTGCGTATAGGACCGCGCTCCTACGTCTCAGTGGGATGGGTAGAGGAGTACACCGACGCAAACAATGTAGAGGATGAATGGGATGGCCACGCAGAGGCAAATATCGGTTTTACGTTTTAACCTCATCATCCCTAAAACCTGTATTTAAACCCTATTTTCGTCACTTTTGCAGGTTTAAAATAGAAAGAGAGACTGTTTGAAGCACGAAACATCTTTGCCGGCACCGCATCGCTGTCCAGCGCTTCAAACAACTTTTCAACAATCACCTTGACAATCTTCGTTTTACTCTTCTTTCCCTGAGCCTGCCCCTCAGTCTCCTTCACACTCCCCTGCACCTCTGACGCCGGAGTCAAAGAACGCACCTGACGCATCTCTTTGCTATACGACTTATAATCAAAAGCATACACCTTACCCGGCACCACACAACACCCCAAAAGCACACAAAACGACAAAAAATATCTCTTATACCACGTTACCGGTTTGACCATTACCACTACTTCTATTTTTGAATTTTTAAAATATTTTCTTATAATACTTCTCTTTTTTTAAGCGGTTATTAAACGGGTTTTAATGTTTTGAACCAGTTTTTTTATTTTTGGCTATTTCATGAAGTATCTCTAATAATAGAGGGGAATTATTTAGTTATTTTAATCAAGTGAAATATTATTTATTTATGGGGTTTTGACTATGTTTGTGTATTTTTGTAACAGTGTTATATTTGATAAATCTTGCATGCTTTATCTGTAGAATGGAATGTTAAATATATTTAATTATCTTTTCTTCCCATGTTACGCGCACATCTATCTTGTTTTTAATAATCACCGAGAGTGAAGAGTGTTTTTCTTTCTCTCCCAATATCTCTCTTTCAATACATATCTAGACTGACAAAAAGTTCAGAG
>JALWRO010000243.1:550-14361 GCA_027080605.1 Campylobacterales bacterium | reverse complement strand
GCCTATACCAAAGAGATGACCAGACGTATCGCCGCCGCATTTGCCGGAATCGGCTACGGTGTCGTCAGCGGTGCGGCGATGGGTGTCGACGCGCTCGCACATCAGGCCGCTTATCCCGAGACCATCGCCGTCATGGCTAATGGTCTCGATATCGTCTATCCCCGAGTCAACGAGAAGCTGATACGCAATATCTGGCAAAACGGTCTGGCGATCAGTGAGTACGAGGCGGGCACCCGCGCGACCAAATACAGCTTCGTCGTACGCAACCGTATCGTCGTGGCACTGGGGGAGTTTCTGATCATCACCCAGGCCGATGCGAACAGCGGCACGATGCGAAGCGCCGAGATCGCCCTGGAGCTGGGTAAAAAGATCTATGTTCTGCCGCACAGGCTGGGAGAGAGTGAAGGAACACAAAAGCTGCTACTCGATGGGCTGGCCAAACCGATCTGGGATATCGACGCCTTTGTGGCGCAGTTTGGTGAACCGGTTCAGGAGGAGGATGCACTGCTGGCGTTTTGTGAACAGACCCCGGCACTGCGTGAAGTACTCGCAAAGTTTGGAGACAGAGTCTACGAATATGAGCTGGAGGGCAAAGTGAAGATCGAAAACCTGAAGGTCTATCCACTGTGAAGTATGCCGCGATCGACGTCGGACTCAAACGCATCGGCGTGGCAGTAAGTGACGGCAAAGTAGTCTTTCCGCAGCATGCTATACTGCGCAAAAACCGCAATCAGGCGGCGAGAGATGTGGACGCTTTTCTGAAAGAGTGGGAAGTCGAAACGCTGATTGTCGGCTTGCCCAAAGGGGGTGCCGGCGAAGAGGAGATGACACGCCGGATTCGCCACTTCGTTTCGTTGCTGGCATTTGCGGGGGAAGTAGTCTATGTGGACGAGTACGGCAGCTCCGCGGAGGCGAAGGCGCGCATGCAGGGTGTTGTGCGCCAGAAACGTGACGGCAGGATCGACTCAATCGCCGCACAGATCATACTGGAGAGGTATCTGGAACAGTGTATTCGCGACTCTTAGTCTTTTTACAGTTTTTGCTGATCGCACTGGTGCTGCTTCCCAAAAAGAGTGCGCCGCTCTGCCCTTTCTGGTGGTTCTTTATCGTAGTAAGCGGTGCGGTGACGGTCTGGACATTTCGCCATAACCGGCTTGGCAATTTCAACGTCGTCCCTGACATCAAAGAGGATGCGAAGCTGATCACGACCGGCCCCTACCGCTATATCCGCCATCCGATGTACAGTGCGCTCTTTTTCGGTATGCTGGGTGTCGTTTGCTACCTCTCACACTGGATCAACTGGCTGCTGCTTGGTATGCTGGTGATCGTGCTGACACTCAAAGCACGGCGCGAAGAGCGGCTCTGGTGTGACCACCATGACGGATACGCCTGCTACAAAGAGGGGACGAAGCTCTTCATTCCTTTTGTGCTGTGAAAATCTCCCGGTATTTTGCTTCGTTGTAGCCGACGATCGCCAGGTCGCCGTACTCGATGACGGGGCGCTTGATCAGCATATTCTCTTTTGCCAGCCACTCGGCTTTTTCTGCATCGGTGAGGTTTTTCTCTTTGAGTCTGAGGGTGCGGTAGGTGGTGCCGCGGTTGTTGAAGAGGGTGTCGATGGAGACCTTTTCGAGCCACTGCGCGATCTTCGCTGCATCGACAGGTGTCTCCCGAAAGTCGACAAAAGTGTAGTCGATGCCATGCTCTTTCATGAACTTTCGTGCTTTACGTACGGAGTCGCAGGTCTTGATGCCGTAGAGTTTCATCAGTTTTTCCTTTTTCTCTTGTATAATTGTTGATAAAAAATGATTACTGAGTCACTACAAAAAAGAGGGCAAATCCTCCCGTTGGTCTGAGCCTCTTTTTTGTAGCGCTCAGCAATCTTCTTAATTAGAAGAAAGGATTATAACATGAGTTGGATGCAGATCTATTACGGAGTCGGTACGATTGTGGGGATGGTTGTGATCTTCTTTGTCATCAAAGAGCTTGGCAAAATCGTCCGTGAGAAAGAGGATTATGATGACAAGGTGGACCTGCCCGATTAAATTACGCAAATAAATTGATACTCATTTTATCTTGTATTAATAATTACTATATTATTATAAGGTAAACATTATAAGGTAAAAAATGAGTGACAAAATTGGAGTTATCGGTCTGGGGTATGTAGGTCTGCCATTGGCTGCAGAGTTTGCAAAAAAGTACGATGTTACCGGTTTCGATATCTACGAACAGCGTATCGATGAGCTGAAACAGGCGCATGACCGCACGCTGGAGCTCTCTGAAGAGCAGCTCAACGAGGCACTCTCAAACGGCATCGAATTTACCTCCGATCCTGAAGCACTGAAAAAGTGCAACATCTACATCGTCACCGTCCCGACACCCATCGACAAAAACAAGCGTCCCAATCTCACTCCCCTGATCAAAGCGAGCGAGACGATCGGCAAAGTATTGAAAAAGGATGATGTCGTCATCTATGAGAGTACTGTCTACCCCGGAGCTACTGAAGAGGTGTGTGTACCGGTGCTGGAAGAGTTTTCGGGACTGAAGTTCAACGAAGATTTCTACTGCGGTTACTCGCCGGAGCGTATCAATCCGGGTGACAAAGAGCATACCGTTACAAAGATCCTCAAAGTCACCAGTGGCAGTACGCCTGAAGTGGCTGAGAAAGTGGACAAACTCTATGCCAGTATCATCACTGCAGGTACCCATCTGGCTCCCTCCATCAAAGTCGCCGAAGCAGCCAAAGTGATCGAAAACACCCAGAGAGATCTCAACATCGCCTTCGTCAACGAGCTTGCCATCATCTTCAACAAACTCGGCATCGATACCAATGCCGTCCTCGAAGCAGCAGGCACCAAATGGAACTTTCTGAAGTTCAAACCCGGACTCGTTGGAGGACACTGCATCGGCGTCGATCCCTACTATCTGACCCATAAGGCACAGGAGATAGGCTACAATCCGGAGATCATCCTCGCGGGACGCAGACTCAACGACAACATGGGTGCCTTCGTCTCCAATCAGGTCATCAAACTCATGATCAAAAAAGGCAAAAAGATCGAAGGGGCCAAAGTACTGGTACTTGGCATCACTTTTAAAGAGAACTGCCCCGACATCCGAAACTCCAGAGTCATCGATGTCATCAACGAACTTCAAGATTTTTCTTGTCTTGTCGATGTTTATGATCCCTGGGCAGATGCAAAAGAGGTGGCGCATGAATATGGACTTGATCTTCTGGACGAAGAGAAGCTCGACCTCTCTGTATACGACGCCATTGTTCTCGCTGTGGCACACAATGAGTTCAAAGCGCTTGAGATCACACCGAGTGCAGAACAAGTGGTTTACGATATCAAGGGGATTTTGGAAAAAAGTGATGGGAGACTGTAATAATTATAAGTTATGAGTTTATAATTTTGAATGAGAAGTAAAAGTGAATATGAAGAGAAATAATCATATTTTAGAAAAATCATTTGATTTTTCCGTTCGTATTGTAAATTTGTGCAAACATTTGCAATCTGATAAAAAAGAGTATATTATGTCCAAACAACTTCTTCGCAGTGGTACTTCAATAGGGGCAAACATAAATGAAGCTCAGGCTGCGCAGAGTACGAATGATTTTATCTCAAAACTTTCTATCGCTTCAAAAGAGGCCAGAGAGACGAAATATTGGATAGACCTTTTAGTTAAAACAGATTATCTGCCTGCTAAAAGTAAAAATGTTCAGTCGATACAGAGTGAAAGTATAGAATTGATCAAAATATTAACATCAATTATCAAAACATTGAAAGAGAAAAATGGGAAATAATTCAAAATTCAAAATTCAAAATTCAAAACTGGATGAACTAGGCGAAGCTATTGCCGCTAACCCCAGAACCTGGCTCATCACCGGCGTTGCAGGTTTCATCGGCTCCAATCTCGCAGAGTTTCTTCTCAAGCATGACCAAAAAGTCAAAGGTCTGGACAACTTCTCTACCGGCTATCGACACAATCTCAATGACATCAAAGCCAATGTCACACCCGAACAGTGGGAAAACTTCGATTTCACCGAAGGGGATATCAAAGATTACGAAACCTGTGAAGTGATCACAAAGGATGTCGATATCATCCTCCACCAGGCAGCACTCGGTTCCGTTCCCCGATCGATCGATGATCCCGTTACCTCCAACCTCTCCAACGTCACCGGTTTTCTCAACATGCTCACCGCAGCCAAGAACAACGACGTCAAACGTTTTGTCTACGCCTCCAGCAGCTCAGTCTACGGAGACTCCAAAGAGCTTCCAAAAGTGGAAGAGCGCACCGGAAATCTGCTTTCTCCCTATGCCGTGACTAAATATACCAATGAACTCTATGCAGGTGTCTTTCACAAAGTTTATGGATTTGAATCGATAGGACTCAGATACTTCAATGTCTTTGGCAAGAGACAGGATCCAAACGGTGCCTATGCCGCTGTCATTCCCAAATGGCTCGGCGCACTGCTCAAAGAGGAAGATGTCTACATCAACGGAGATGGCGAGACCAGCAGAGACTTCACCTACATCGCAAATGTCATCCAGTCCAACATCCTCGCAGGAACGACTACCAATAAAGAAGCCTTCGGAGAAGTCTTCAACGCAGGCATCGGCGGACGTCTGACTTTAAATGAGTTATATGCTGCAATAGTCAAACATCTGAATAACCAATTCAAAATTCAAAATTCAAAATTTAAAATTGACAAATCTCCGATCTACAGAGATTTCCGCCCCGGAGACATCCGACACTCCAACGCCAACATCGACAAACTCAAAAAGATGACAGGCTACGAACCGACACACGGTATCGACGAAGGGCTGGAAGAGTCGATCAAGTGGTATATTGAAAACCTTGGAGAGAAAAAGTAAGCATGCACTCAGTATCCCAGCAAGCCCAATATCGTACTTTCGTGACACAGATCAAACAGGAGATCCGCAGTGCAAAAAGCAAGGCGGTACGTTCTGTCAATCGTCAGCTCATTGATCTTTATTTCACTATAGGTCAACAGATCGTCGCAAAACAGGAAGAGTTGGGTTGGGGGCGTTCTGTTGTGGAACAAATGGCAAAGGACTTGCAAGAGGAATTCGGTAAGCGAAGTGGTTTCTCAAGTGCCAATTTGTGGCGCATGCGCAATTTTTATCTGGCTTATGCTGATTTACCGAATCTCGCACAGGCTGTGCGAGATTTGCCGTGGTCACACAATATTCTTATTCTGGAAAAATGTAAAGATCCGGATGAACGAAAATACTACATTATAAATGCTCTTGAATATGGCTGGAGCTGCAATGTTCTGACACATCATATACAAAACGACTTATACCATCGTGATAAAGTGGATCATAAGCAGAACAATTTTACACAGACTTTGCCAAAAGCCTCTTCCGAAATGGCAGATGAGATGATGAAAAGCGAATATAATCTCGCTTTTCTTGGAATTTCTAAAGAGTTCTACCTCAATCTAGTGAACGGTACTGTCAAAATGCCGCATGAGAATTCTGCAATTGGCATCATACTATGTAGCGATAAAGATGAAATCGAAGTAGAGTATGCCATTCAAAATATGAACCAGCCTCTGGGTGTATCGACTTATACCATAGAGCCAAAATTACCGTCAGAGTTAGAGCAGTATTTACCTAACTCAGAAGAGATAAAAAAGGTGTTTCAGAATGAAAAATAAGTCAATCAGATGGTATATCGAAAACCTGGGGGAGAGAAAGTAAATAGTGTATAATGACTGCAAACGAAAAAAGGAGCTATTGATGACAAGAGATGAATTACTAGATAAATTAATAGCCGTAAAATCTGAACTCAATGAAAAATTCGGTATCGAGCAGATCGCTCTTTTTGGATCTTATGCGAGAGATGAAGCAACAGAGCAGAGCGATATTGATCTGACGATTGTGAAAATGAAAAAAAAAGATTATTTTACAAGGGCAAAAGCAATCTATTTTTTAGAAGAGAAGCTGGGAAAAAAAGTAGATATGGGATACTTTGATAGTATAAGAACAGCCTTGCAGCACCAGATAAAGCAGGATATGATATATGTCTAAACGAAACAAAGAGCTGTTTTTGTTCGATATATTAATCGCTATATTAAAAATCAAACATTATGCTAACGATTATAATGATGCGCAAAGTCTCAAATATGATTTAAAAACGTGGGATGCTGTTATCAGAGAGTTTGAGATTATAGGAGAAGCGACTAATCATTTGATAAAACTTAAGCATTTTTCAAATAATAAAAGAGAAATTGTAGATTTTAGAAATATCTTGATTCATGAATATTTTGGTATCGATGCAGACGAAATCTGGGGTATCATCAAAAACTTTTTAGATGAGTATCAAGCAGATATAGAAAAAGATATTCTCAAAATGGATCAAAAAAACAAAAGTAGTTTAATCAATCAACTTATAGAAGAAAACAGACATATTGATTTTATTTGTCAGAAGTTAGAGTCTTTCAAGGAACTACTCTAATGCTAATAACAAACAAACTCAAACAGATGACAGGCTACGAACCGACGCACGGTATCGACGAAGGGCTGGAAGAATCGATCAAGTGGTATATTGAAAACCTTGGAGAGAAAAAGTAGTATGCAGATATTATATGGTGCGGCAGATAGTGTATAATGACTGCAAACGAAAAAAAGGAGCTATTGATGACAAGAGATGAATTACTAAATAAATTAATAGCCGTAAAATCTGAACTCAATGAAAAATTCGGTATCGAGCAGATCGCTCTTTTTGGCTCTTATGCGAGAGGTGAAGCTTCTGAAGAGAGCGATGTGGATATTGTCATTTTAAAAATGAGAAAAAAAGAGCTTTCAAAAAGGTTGCAAGCTAAAGAATATCTGCAAAAACAGTTAAACCGAAAAATTGACCTGGGCTATTTTGACTCTATGAAAGCGTTTATAAGAAACAGGATCAAAAAGGATCTTATATATGTCTAAACGTCAATCGGAGCTTTTTCTATTCGATATTTTTGTTGCGATAGTGAAAATAGAAAAGACGACTTCCAAGTTTAAAGATTCCCAAAATTTATTACATAGCTATACTGACTGGGACAGTGTGATCAGAGAGTTCGAAATTATCGGGGAAGCAAGTAAACATCTCCTCAAAGCAGATGTATTGGAAAAAGAGCATCGTTCTGTAGTTGATTTTCGCAATATTATTGTTCATGAATATTTCGGCATCGATTCTGAAGAGATCTGGGATATTATTCATAACGATTTGAAGACGTTTAAAGACACGATCATTCAACTTATCGACTCAGTTGAGACCAACTTGAAAACTGAACTCATTGACACTTATATAGAAGACAATCAATATCTGGACTTTGTTGTTTCTGCTTTGAGGGCTTTGAAATGAGTGCTGTTCGTAACGTTTTGATCATTGGAAAAGTCTATCTAATAGTATATTGAAAATCTAAAATAGGAGAACTTCATGAAAAACTTTGCCCTCATCGGCGCAGCAGGCTACATCGCACCAAGACATATGCAGGCGATCAAAGAGACCGGAAACAACCTTGTTGCCGCTATGGATCGATGTGACAGTGTCGGTATCATCGACAGCCACTTTCCCGAAGCGAGTTTTTTCACCGAGTTTGAAAGATTTGACCGCCATGTCGATAAACTCCGCCTCAAAAATGAAACCCCAGTCGACTACGTCGCTATCACAACACCCAACTACCTGCATGACGCACATATGCGCTGGGCACTACGAAGCGGTGCCGATGCGATCTGTGAAAAACCGCTCGTTCTCAACCCCTGGAATATCGATGCACTCGAAGAGGTGGAGAAACGTACCGGAAAAAGAATCTATAATATCCTCCAACTGCGCCTCCACCCCTCTATCGTCGCACTGAAAGAGAAAGTCCAAAAAGAGTTGGCACAAAATCCCGACAAAATCTATGATATCGACCTCACCTATCTTACTAGCAGAGGAAAATGGTACTTCATCTCATGGAAAGGAGATGAATCCAAAAGTGGTGGCATTGCCAGTAACATCGGTGTACACTTCTACGATATGCTCAGCTGGATCTTTGGAGAGGTCGAAGAGAATATTGTACATCTTAAAACACCTTATGCCAATGCCGGCTATCTCAAACTAAAAAATGCCAGAGTACGATGGTTCCTCTCCGTAGTCTATGACTATATTCCAGAAGAGATCAAAGCAACAGGACAGAGAACCTACCGAAGTATCACTGTAGATGGTGAAGAGATCGAATTCAGTGGCGGCTTTACCGACCTGCACACCAGAAGTTATGAAGAGATTCTACAAGGCAATGGATTTGGCCTCCAGGAAGCGAGAAACTCCATCGAGATTGTCTCCACTATTCGAAACTTGGAACCGGTAGGCTTAGAGGGCGAGTATCACCCCTTCTGTAAAAAGGTAGACCTTGGCTGATTACTTTGTACACGAGAGTTGTTACATAGATAACGATGTCACCATCAGCGACAATACTAAAATCTGGCACTTCTGCCATATCCTGCCAAACACAACCATAGGCAAAAACTGCTCATTCGGACAAAACTGTGTCGTAGGACCCAATGTCACGATAGGCAACGGCGTCAAAGCACAAAACAACATATCCATCTACGAAGGTGTCGAGATAGAGGACGATGTATTTTTAGGACCTTCATGTGTCTTTACCAATGTCATCAACCCAAGAGCATTCATCCAAAGAAAAGAGGAGTTCAAAAAAACCCTTCTTAAAAGAGGATGTTCCATCGGTGCAAACGCGACGATTGTCTGCGGTGTGACGATCGGGGAGTATGCACTGATAGGAAGCGGTGCAGTCGTCAACAGAGATGTCAAACCCTATGCTTTAATGGTCGGCGTGCCTGCCAGACAGATCGGCTGGGTAGGGAAATCGGGCAATACTTTAAAATTTAACAAAGATGGTATAGCTACCGATAGTGACAATTGCCGGTATGCTATAATAGATGAAAATCTAAAGGAGATATAGATGCAACTTATTGTCGATATAGAAAATGAAAATGTTGCAGACAAGGTGGTGCAGTTTTTAAAAAGTCTTAAAAAAGAAGGTGTAAAAGTCACCCAACAAGAAACAACCAAAAACCACAAACCACAAACCGAACACTCAGACGAGTATATTGAAGAAAATTGGCAAAATGTAGTTTCTGAGGCACTCGCAGAGTATGACAGCGATTATGAGAAAAGCTTCGAGTATAAAATAGACAGAGCAGATTTTCAAGATATAAAAGGAAAAATTTGAATTATCTACTAGATAACAATATCATCATAGATATTTTATCCAAAGCAAGAAACGAACAATATGCAGATTCTGTAAAAGTATTTGCGTATTTGAAAGAACACGACTTTAATATCTTTATCAGCTCTTCAGCACTGGACAATATAGAGTTCATTTTGTTCAGGGAAATAAAAAGAAAATTTAATTTTACAAACAAAGATACCCTGAAATTTGCACACATCGCAATCGAGAAGTTACTAAACGATATCAAAATCGCCAAAACCCCCAGCTACACAGAGATAAACTACGATGACATAGAAGATTCGCAAATCATCGCATCAGCAAAAGCCATAGATGCAAAAGTCATAACCAGAGATGAAGAGATGCTAAAAAATTATCCAAACCAAACCATCCACCCTTCAACCTTCTCCCTTCAACCTTCTCCCTTAAAAATCGACTTCGCAAACCTCAAAAAACAGTACTTCATGTACCAACCCGAACTCGAAAAAGAGATGGACAAAGTACTCAACAGCGCACACTACATCATGGGAGATGCCGTCAAAGAGCTGGAAGAGAACCTTCAAAACTTCACAGGCGCCAAATACGCCATTACCTGCTCCAGCGGAACCGACGCCCTCCTGCTTGCCATGATGGCCATAGACATCCAACCCGGAGACGAAATCATTACCACCCCCTTCACCTTCATCGCCACAGCCGAAACCATCGCCCTGCTCGGCGCCAAACCGGTATTTGTTGACATCGACGAAAAGACATACAACATCGACTCAACCAAAATAGCAGAAAAAATCACCGACAAAACCAAAGCCATCATCCCCGTAAGCCTCTACGGACAACCGGCTGATTTGGATGCTCTTGAACAATTAAAAATTAAACATTCAAAATTAAAAATTATCATCGACGGCGCCCAATCTTTCGGTGCAACCTACAAAGGCAAAGCCGAAGTACACTACTGTGACATCTACACCACCAGCTTCTTCCCCGCCAAACCACTCGGATGTTTCGGCGACGGAGGCGCAGTCCTCACCAACAATGAACAACTAGCACAAAAAATGAAGATGTTACGGGTACACGGACAAAACAAACGCTACCATCATAAATACATAGGACTAGGTGCCCGACTCGATACAATTCAAGCTGCAATTTTAAATGTTAAATTAAAACATTATAAAGAAGATTTATCAAAAAGACAAGAAGTAGCACAAAAATACAGTGAAGCTTTAAGGGAGAAGGAAATGGAAATGGAAATGGAATGGTTGGAGATCAATCCTTCTACCTTCATCCTTCTACCTTCATCCTTGAATGATAGAACAAGCGCCTGGGCACAATATTCTATAAGACTAAAGGGAGAAGGGAGAAGGGAGAAGGTGCAAACAAAACTCAAAGAAGCCGGACTTCCGACGGCCATCCACTACCCCAAACCCCTCCACCTGCAGGAGTGTTTTGCATATCTAGGGTATAAAGAAAGCGATTTCCCAATAGCCGAAAAAGTCAGCAAAGAGATTATGAGCTTGCCGATGAATCCTTACGTGAGCGATGAGGAGATTGAATATCTAGCGGAGAAGTTGATAAATTTATGAATGCTATATTACATTACAAAAAGATACTGAAGATTCTTACAAAGAGTGAACGTAAATCACTTCTCATGCTTTTTGGCATGATGTTGGTGGGTATGCTATTTGAAACAGTAGGTATCGCTATTGTTGTACCTGTGGTAGGTATTCTTGTGCAAGGGGACTATCTGGAAAAGTTCCCATGGATACAGCCATATTTGGCCAAGATAGGCAATCCAGACCAACAGACTTTGATTTTGATAGTCATGGGACTGATGATTTTTTTCTATTTTATCAAAGATAGCTATCTTGCGCTCCTGGCCTGGACACAAAACAAGTTTACAGCGAAGCTTTTAAGCAGCATCTCCAGCCGTCTCTTTGCCCTCTATGTTCAGCAGCCTTATCTCTATCATATTCAGCACAATTCAGCACAACTCATACGAAATGTCATAAATGAAGTCTCTGCATTTGGGTTATACGGCATTTCATCGGGGTTGACTTTATTGACCGAAGCGACTGTTTTGACAGGAACTTTGATTCTTTTGATGATATTTTATCCTGTTATTACATTGTCAGCAATTGTTATCTTTGGCTTGACCGGAGCGGTCTATTTCTATTTTACGAAAATGAAGTTGCTAAGATGGGGCGAGCAGAGGCAATATTTGGAGGGTATGAGACTCAAACATGTGCAGCAAGGGCTTGGCGGTATCAAGGATGTAAAACTTACCGGATATGAAAAATATTTCACTGATCAGTTTCGTACTCATACGTTTGAAGCAAACAATGTTGGGAAAAAACAGACTATTGTAGGACAGTTGCCAAGATTTTTCATGGAGTTTGTCATGATCACTGCCATAGCAGCGTTGGTGGTGTTCATAATGCTGCGAGATCATTCAACCGAAAATATTATGCCTATTCTGACACTGTTTGGTATGGCGGCATTTAGGTTGATGCCTGCCATTACAAGGATTTTGACTGCAACTCAAAATCTGAAGTTTGGCGTGCCTATAGTAGAGCTTCTATATCGTGATTTTACTTCTTTGGAAAAAAATAAAGAAAAGAGTATGCAAACAGAGAGTAGGCAGATGCCATTTGAAAAAAAGATCGAAGCCAAAAATGTAAAATTCAAATATGATGAGAATAAAGAGATACTCAAAGGGGTCTCTCTTCGAATTTGTAAAGGGGAGACTGTAGGTTTCATAGGTGAAAGTGGTGCAGGGAAGAGTACCTTTGCCGATATTTTACTGGGGCTATTAAAACCGTATGAGGGAAAAATTCTCGTTGATGGACAGGATATCTTTGAAAATCTCAAGGCATGGCAAAAAAATATAGGTTATGTTCCGCAGTCTATTTTTTTGACAGATGATTCACTGCGCAGAAATATCGCTTTTGGCGTTGAAGATAGTGACATTTCCGATGAAAAGGTTTGGGAAGCACTTCGTATGGCACAACTTGATACGTTTGTCAAAACATTGCCAGAAGGTCTTGATACTTTTGTAGGTGAAAGAGGCGTCAAACTCAGCGGTGGGCAGCGCCAGAGAATAGGTATCGCCAGAGCTCTCTATCACGATCCATCACTGTTGCTTCTGGATGAAGCGACCAGCGCGCTCGATGTACAAACGGAAGAGAGGTTCATGGAGACTATCAGGCAACTACACGGCAATAAAACGATAATTATTATTGCTCATCGCTTAAGTACTGTAGAGCATTGTGACCGTCTATATAAGTTTAACAATGGAAGAATAGAACTTTCAGGTACCCCTAAAGAAGTGATTTTATCTACGAGGAGTGGTCAATGAAAAGTATTGATAAGACTCCTCTATTGTCTGTTTTATTGCCGGCTTACAATGTTGAAAAATATATTGCAGAAGCCATCGAAAGTATTTTGAATCAAACGTTTACAGATTTTGAACTTATAATTGCAGATGATGGCTCTATAGATAAGACCAGAGAGATAATTGATTCTTATCGAGATAAAGACTTTCGAATTATAATCTCACATAATTCTGTAAATCAAGGTAAAAATAAAACTGTTAATCGCCTTTTCCAAATGGTAACTGGGAAATATTTGACTGTGCATGATTCTGATGATATATCTGAGTTATCGAGATTTGAAAAACAGATTAGATTATTAGAAAATACAGAATATGTAATGTGCGGTACTTCTTTCAATAGTATAAGTGCAGAAGGCGAATTTTTATCTACTAGTATAATGCCCAATGATTATAAAACTATAAAAGAAAATATTTTAAATAATTCACAATTCCATGGACCAACAATCATTGTACGTACTGATATAATCAATAAAGTTGGAGGATTATATCGTATTATGAAATATGGTGAGGATATAGATTTTTCTATGCGCATTGTAGAAAAATTCCAAGCAACAAATTTACAAGAAGTTTTATATTATTACAGAATTAATCCAAGTTCTTTAACTAAAAGCAGCAAGCAAGATCTTCTTGAAAAACATATATCAGTGAAATTAAGAAAAGAACTTGCTAAACAACGTAAGACTTCTCTTGATGGAAAAGATAGTTTAATGAGAGGTGAAGTGGATAAAATTGTGCAGATAAAACATCAAATTAAAAAAGATTTTGAAAAGAATATGGTTGAATATATAGATGAGTATGCAGCATATTTACTTCATTATGGATTATATAAACAAGCATTTTTATTTGTTTTTCGACAATGGTTAAAATACCCATGGAAAATTAGATTGTTAAAAATACAGGTGTATATATTAAAGACAAAGTTCAAGTTCTAATATTTATACTAAATAAAATATTAATTTAATATCAAGGTAATGAAAATGAAAATATCTATTGCTATGGCAACATATAATGGAAATAAATATGTTAGAGAACAATTAGAAAGTTTTTCAAAACAAACAAGATTGCCTGATGAAGTCATAATTACTGATGATTGTTCAACTGATGATACTCTAAAAATTATTGGGGAATTTAAAAAAACTGCACCTTTTGATATTGAAGTTTACAAAAATAAAAGAAATTTAGGAT
>JALWRO010000243.1:0-540 GCA_027080605.1 Campylobacterales bacterium | reverse complement strand
TTTAGGATTAGTTCAAAATTTCAGTAAAGCGTTACAATTATGTTCGGGAGATTTGATTTTTTTATCGGACCAAGATGATGTGTGGTTTCCTAATAAAATTGAATATATGTTAAAGATAATAAACAAGCATCAAGACAAATATGTATATATGAATAATGCTGAATTAGTAGATGAAAAATTACATCGTAGTAACTTGACTAAGTTAGAACAGATCAAGAACGTTGGTCTTACAGAGAAGAGTTTTGTGATGGGATGTTGCATCGCTGTAAAAAAAGAATTTCTTGAAGTTATTTTACCAATACCTAAAGGATTTAGGGCGCATGATAATTGGATTGTTTATTTAGCTGATTTTTTAGATGCAAGAGTTATAGATAATAAGGTGCTGCAATATTATAGAAGACATGGTTCTAATGAATCTCTAGCTATATATAATAGTTTAACCAAAGCAAAGCCTTTAGAAAAAACTTTATTACAAAAACTATTAAATTGGATAAGATTTTCTAAAGTGGATTTTTATTCTCAAAATATTCAAGATATGAC
>JALWRO010000242.1 GCA_027080605.1 Campylobacterales bacterium | reverse complement strand
ATTAAATATATTGAAAATTTAAGTTTCATGATGTAGCGTTTGCAACCAATAAGATGTTACATATTGAAACATTTGAAAAGCGTATAAGATATGTTAAAATAGAAAAAAAGATAAGGAATATTCATGCAGATAAAAATGCGCCCGATGGGGGCTTATGAAACAAATTGTTATGTCGTAACGGTAGACGGAAAAGATTTAATCATCGATCCGGGTATCGGAGCGACAAAATGGGTTGTGGCAAATGTGACCAATCCTGTTGCCATACTCAACACACACGGGCACTTTGACCATGTATGGAGCAATGCTGAGGTGAAAGAAGCGCTGAAAATTCCTCTGTATGCACCTGAAGCGGATCTTTTCATGCTGGAAAATGATCCGCTGGGGCAGGGAACCCCTCCAAGCAAAGCCGATTATGCCGTTGACGGCGATGAACTTTTGGATATCAGCGGTATTCAAGTGCAGTATCGACACTTTCCGGGACATACACCGGGGTGTTCTGTCATAGAGATCGGTGAAAACTGGTTTAGCGGAGATTTTCTTTTCAGACAGTCGATCGGGCGCTGGGATTTTCCCGCATCGAGCGGTGAAGATATGGTCAAAAGCCTGCAAAAAGTGATGTTGATCGATAAAGAGTATACTATCTATCCGGGACACGGTTCAAGTACCACACTGAAGGCGGAGCAAAAAGTGATTCCTTTCTGGATCGAGCAGGTGAAACAGACACTTTGATATATCTGTTTCATAAATAAACTTTTTTTTACTTTTGTTCCGTAAACAGGTATAAATGTTTTGATTTTTTTTCGGAACATCATATAATGGATTAGTTTCAAAAAAGGCGGTCGGTACCATTGAAAAACAGATTTATGATTACTGTGAGTGATATACACGGTATAAAACAATATACACTGCATCAGTTTATCAAAGTCTTTATCGTATGGATCATCGCAGCTGTGGCAGTGGTGATTGCGGTAGGTTCTCTGGTACTTTTCTCTCTTAACAATAAAGTGGATGAACTGAACAATCTGACGAAAAATCTGCAGCATGTGAAAAAAGAGCTGCAGACAAAAAGCAACAAGCTTGAAACAGAGATTCATGAAAAAGAGGAAAAACTCGCTTCTATGAATGAACATCTTACTGAAATAGAGAAGATGATTGGACTGGAACCGGATATCGAGTCCGCTTTTTCACAGCGTGCGAAGAACACGCGCAAAAAAGTGATCGAGCGTATTAAAGAGAAGAGTGTTACCGTTGCACAGCTGACGGTTTTAAATCACAGTATTCCCAACGGATCTCCGGTAAAATACAGAAGGATCACCGACCGGTACGGGTATCGTATTCACCCAATTTTAAAAAAACGGCAGTTTCATGTAGGAATTGATTTAAGTGCAAAGTTCGGAACGCCGATATATGCACCGGCAGATGGTGTAGTTGAATATGCTCAATATAAGGGAACCTACGGTAACTTTTTACTGTTGAGTCACCCTTTCGGTTTCAAAACCGCATACGGGCATTTGAGCAAGTTTGCCGTACATGAAGGAGACTATGTTTCCAAAGGAGATCTGATAGGGTATGTGGGGACGACCGGGCGCAGCACCGGACCGCATTTGCATTATGAGGTACGTTATCTGAATAAGTGGCTTGATCCTGAAAAGTTTCTGAGATGGTCATCTTCGACTTATCTTCGTGTTATGACACAGGAATCGCAGGTTAACTGGGTGGCTTTGATGCACCAGATAGAGAAAAATATGCAACTGTACACTGTCAGCAATGTAGAAAATATTAAACCGTAAGGAAACCGCAATGGCAATTTTTAAAAGTACGAAACAGAAAACACATGAAACAACCGCAACAATCAAAGAGACTAGCAAATCGGCGACGATTATTACCAAAGGGACGACAATCTCGGGCAGCATTATCGGTAACGACACGGTGCATGTCGAAGGTGATGTGGAAGGTACCGTCAGTGTCGACAATATTGTCGTTATCGGCAGAAGCGGACATATCCGGGGCAATGTCAGAGCACCTAAAATCATCAGCAGCGGCGAAGTGGACGGTGAGATCAAATGTGATGAACTCGATGTCATGGAACCTTCAAAGCTAAAAAGCAAAATTGAAGCGCAGCAAGTGAATGTCAAAGGGAAAATCGAAGGTTCCGTGCTGTGCGATGAGATCGTGATCGAAGAGAGCGGTTTTGTGGAGGACAAGGTACAGGCACGTTCGGTCGTTGTCAGCGGGTCGCTGATGGGTGATGTGGCGTGTGAGATTCTTTCTACCAAAGCGAGTGGCTATGTCAAGGGAAGTATGTTTGTCAATAACATCTCCAACGAAGGCGGAAAAGTGGAAGGTGCAATCGGACAGTATAAAGAGATATTGACAGAAACACCGGAAGAGACGAAAGAAGAGTCTGTATCTGAAAAAGACGAAACAGCAGAATAGGAGAGTGCCGGTATAAGACCGGCACCGTTTTATCTTGCATTATCTCCAGCTATTCTCAAAATAATCTTACAATATCAATAACATCTTCAATAGATTTCATGTATACTTT
Source organism: Campylobacterales bacterium (assembly GCA_027080605.1). Taxonomy (GTDB): domain Bacteria; phylum Campylobacterota; class Campylobacteria; order Campylobacterales; family QNZT01; genus QNZT01. The sequence goes on along the minus strand of JALWRO010000242.1, from coordinate 1,284 downwards.
CACTATATAAATGTGAAGGAGGAGAATATGGCACTGACTGTAAACATCGATGCAAAAGCGAGGATTTTCAGGCTTTTTGATCTGGCACAGGTTCTGGGAGAATCTGAACTGGATCTATCTGAGATGGATCTCTCCCAGACAGACGATATCCGCAGGGTATATGAAGCAGTGACGGAATTTGTCGAGACCGGTGAAGTCGGGGCATATGACGACATGCTTTTTCACATGCACGGGCTGGATCCTGAAACATGCGAAATAACCCTCAGTGATACGACAGAAAAGTCTGTTTCCCCGGACGAAATCACACTGGAAAATCAGCCTGTCGGAGCGCTTGTCCGGGGTCTGGAAAATCTGGAACCGGGTAAAGTTTTGCTTGCAACGCTGACCGAAGGTGATGCACAATGGGATTTTGACAGCGATATAGAAGTCGAGAGCGCAAATCCTTCCGATCTTGTACTGGGATACTACGATTGCAGTGCGGAAGAGGATCAGTACGATGTTATGGGAAATGCACTTTTTGAATATCTCTGTGACACCTTTTCGACCGATCAGATCAAATATGCCGGAAATAGTCTGGAATTACAGGATTTTGTGTTTCATCCGCAGCAGGTTCTGGGACAACTGTTCGTGGTAACACAGTCGCTGGATAGTGATGTCACGCTGCTCGAGCGTATTTCACCGGTAGATACAGAGTTACAGGATTACGGCTGGCAGTTGCTGGTCAATCCGGCAGACGATGCATAAAGTCCACTTTTTATGCTAAAATAGATTTTAAATAATATTACTGAAGGAGAGAAAATCATGAAAATAAAACTTTTTTTAACTGCAGTGGCAGCGCTGCTTTTGATGACAGGCTGTACACAGGAGACACAAAACAAACTCGGACGTGCTATTCAGAACTGGACGGGTACCGACGGTGTGCTGGAAGTCTATAACGGCGGCAAGCTGGTGCGCAAGTTTATCAAGATCGATAAAATGACAACGGCGGTGAGTACAGACGGCGATACGGACAGACCTTACCGTTTCGGTTACGGTATTTTTGATGCAAACTTTAACGGTGTAGCGGATAAAGGGGAGAAGAGAGTCTATTTTGAGATCAGCGACTATTCGACACAGTATGTCTTTTTTGAAAACCCTAACGATTAAGGTTACTGTATGGAGTTGATTCCCCTGTTTGACAAATTGCTTTGTTACAGATCGGTAACTCCGGATGATGACGGAGCATTTGATTTTATTGAAGGTTATCTTGAAGATTTTGAAACGATCTTTTTTGAGAAAGAGGGG
>JALWRO010000241.1 GCA_027080605.1 Campylobacterales bacterium | reverse complement strand
TATGCACAGAATGATGCACCAAAACAACTAAAAAGATAGTGCTTGATGGTACAGGTTCATATATTGCTTCTGGAAGATGATGTGCAGCTCAGCGATACTATCAAGCAGTTTCTGGAGCATTCTGGATATACGGTCTATCCCGCGTACGATGCTTTTGGCGCGAAGGATATTTTATATGAAAAAAGTATCGATTTGATGCTTCTGGATGTCAAGGTTCCGAACCAAAACGGTTTTGACTTTTTAAAAGAGCTGCGAAAAAGTGGAGATACAACGCCTGCTATCTTCATCACCTCATTGAATGCGGTAGATGATGTCACCAAAGGCTTTGATGCCGGGTGTGATGATTATATTCGTAAACCCTTTGCACTCAAAGAGCTTTTGGTGCGTGTTGAATCGCTCATCAAACGACACTACGGTACCAAGGATAATAAAGTCAATTTGGGTAACGGTTATCTGTTTGATATCAAAGGACTTTTTTTGGAAAAAGATGGGCAAAAGATCGCTTTAAAAACAAAAGAGAGCAGACTGCTTTCTCTTTTTCTGAAATATCCCAATGAATTGCTGACATATGAACGCATCTACGAAACACTCTGGGATTTCGACGAAACCCCGAGCCAGGGGAGTTTACGCGCTTATGTCAATACATTACGCAATCTATTGGGAAAAGAGCGGATAGAGACGATCAAACAGACGGGTTATCGTTATGTTAAGCAGTGAAAAACGCTCTTTAATCCGCTTTTTGGTGATCTATCTCAGCTCCACTTTTGTACTCTTCGCACTGGGGACTTATATTTTTTACAACTTTCAAAAACACCAGATTATGGATAGTCAAAATGATAAACTGCAACTAAAATCTGAGCAGATTGTACAAAAGTTGAGAGCATTACATCAAACTTTTGACGAGCCGCTTTTTTATCCGTATGACCCCTCTTTTGAAACGGCAATATATAATCTGGACAAAGTGTATATTTTCGGGACTTTCAAACCCAAAGAGGTGAAGTGGAACAAAGAGTTTTATCGCGATGGAGATAAGCTTTTTTATCTCTATCGTATGCAACCCTACTATCTGGGGGCTGCTTATCTTTTAGTGTCTCAAACCTTTAACAAAAAGCCGCTTGAAGCGTTGGTTAAGATGTTGGTTCTGTTTTTGATCGGGGCAGGCGTGCTGTTTACTCTTTTGGGGCTTTTTTTGGGGCGTCTTTTTACCGCACCAATGAGAGAGTCGATCGAGATGATGGACAGGTTCATAGAAGATACCACCCATGAACTAAACACCCCTGTCAGCACGATTTTAAGCAACATCGAACTGATCGATACGCTTTATGAATGTGAAGGCAAAACAGAGATGAAACGTATTGAGATGGCGTCCAAAACACTCAGCAGACTCTATGAAGACCTCACTTTTTTGAAGCTCAACCACAACTATCACCGAAAAATTGAAAAACTCAACCTCTCAAATCTCCTCATCGAGAGACTGGCGTTCTATGACACGCTGATAGAAGCAAAAGCGATCAAAGTGATCAATAATATAACACCGGATATTTTCATAGAGATGGATTACAATGACGCGATCCGTCTGCTGGATAATATCCTCTCAAACGCGATCAAATACAACTATAAGTCAGGCTGGATAGAGGTGATACTCACAGCCGGTAAACTGGAGATCATCAACGATGGAGAGGGAATCAGAAAAGAGGATATCAGGCTCATACAAAGACGCTTCAAACGCGCCAACAGCAGTGAGGGAGGTTTTGGTATCGGGCTTGATATTATCGGGCAGATCGTAAAACGGTACAATTTCAGGCTTGAAATCATCTCCGATACAAATCAACCCACAAAGGTAATCGTTTCATGGTAAACAGACTTCTTGTACTCCTGCTTTTTACAACGCTTGTACAGAGTAAAGAACCGCCTTTATTGGTACAGCAAAACTGTTTAAACTGTCACGTGCAACAGAAGATTCCCAGCGAATTTATCTATAGACGCTATTTGATGAAGCTGAGCACCAAAGAGAGGATTGCAAAGCATCTTTTTACCTATCTGAAAAACCCGCAGATAGAAAACTCTATTATGCCAAAACAGTTTTTTATAAAGTTTCCTAAAAAAGAGGCTTTGGATCTGAATGATACTGTTTTGCTTGACAGTATAGAGGCATATTTAGACTATTTTGATGTCAGAAAGAAGTTACAACTCAGAGATAAATAGCAGATGGCTTTTGTTGCATGGTTGTGTCAGGACAAAGGTTGGGTGAGTATAATAACTGAATCACTATTCAGGAAAATTTATGCACGAATACAGCATCGTCCAGGCGCTTTTGAATCAATGCGAAGAGATTGCCGAACAAAACGAAGCCGAGAAGATTACGAAAGTGGTGACGAAGATCGGGGTCATGAGCGGTGTGGAGCCGCATCTATTGCAGATCGCTTTCGATACATTCAAAGAGGGGACGAAGTGTGACGGGGCGGAGTTTGTCATGAACATACAGAAGCTGAAGCTGCACTGCAATGCCTGCGGCGAGGAGTTTGAGATCGACGAGTTTCGGTATCAGTGCAGGGCTTGTGAGAGTCTGGATGTGAAGGTGATTGACGGAGAGGAGATGTATTTGATGAGTTTGGAGATGGAGTGATGCAAGAGTATTGGGAAATTTACATGAAAAATCTGGAAGGGCATCCTGCGTCTGTCCAGTTTAATGCCGGTATTTCGATGGATATTGAAAAGAACAAATATATCTTCCCGACGGTGGGATTTGTGAAGGTAGCGCTCAAAGAGCCGAATGAAAAGGGGCTTTTGCAGGAGTCGGAGGAGCCGGAGATTTTGTATCTGGAAGATAAACTCGAAGCTGCGATGCTGAAGTTTCGTATCGGCAAATATGTGGGGCGGGTGATTACACAGGGGACGGTGACATTTATCTTCTATCTACAGTTTACCTACAACTGGCAGGATTTTCTGACGTATGCACTCGATGAATTTGATAGCTATGAAATCACCAACGGCTTTCAGGATGACCCAGAATGGCACTATTACCAAAATCTTCTTTTTCCGACCGCCGTCGAATGGCAGATTATCCAAAACCACAAAGTGTGTGATGCGCTGAAAGCACAGGGCGATGCGCTGCATCAAAAACGTGCAATCGAACACCGTATCTTTTTTGCGGATATCGACCTCAAAGCGCCGTTTCTGGAAGCGGTGGAGAAGGAAGGGTTCAAATATATGGAAGATGTGGTGCATGAAGATGGGTTTGAGGGTGTGAAGATCTACCGCCAGGACAAACCCTTTTACTACGATATTGACGAAGTGACGCTCTACCTGATCGAAACGGCGGGAAAATTTGCAGCGCAGTACGACGGCTGGGAGACGAGTCTGGTCAAGCTCTGAAAGAGGCGGGATCTTTGAACTTCATAATGATCTTTTCGAGTGAAACAGTCTGCGCTTTTTGCGCTGCTGTAATGCCTCTGTTTCGCAGATCGGAAAGGATCACACCGATATAGCGGTCGAACACTTTATGAAGCTCAGAACTCAACCCAAACGCAAAGGTGATCTCCGCCGGGACGATTGCGACGATGTTGGATTTCGGTTTCGGTTTACCCTGAAGTTCGAGCATATCCAGACACTGCAACACCCCGATCTCATGTGCACTGCCGCTGTTTAACCCGTATCCTCCCAGCTCTTCGGCGGGAATGTTGTAGATACTGCCCGGCGTATCCTCCAGCGCGATTGTATCCAAAATGACCACTTCCTCATTTTCGATGAAAATATCAAACAGTTTGATCCCCTCTACACCGCCGTTGATGATCTCAATGTCGGGCGTGAAAGTGTAGTTGTGCAGCAGGTACTCGGC
>JALWRO010000240.1 GCA_027080605.1 Campylobacterales bacterium | reverse complement strand
CCGCAAACTGAAATCGTCAATGAGCAGCTTATCCCCCAGCGATTTGGAGATTGCATCGATCTCAAAAAGCATTTTTTTGCGGTTCATCAGTTTATCGTTTTGAAAACTCTTCTTTTCGCGCTCCAGCTCCAGCTTCATCTTACGAATGACGGAGGGATTTTTCTTCGCCTCTTCACGCATCTGCATCACACGCTGTTTACGCCCCTCATTTCGCTTCAACCTCGCCCTGACACCGCGATGCAGCCACTCTTCTTCACTTTTGAGCAGTTTCAAAAGCGTTTCATGAGACTTCTGCATCGACTTGAGCAACTCCTCTTTCTGGCGGATATAGTCACTGTATCCTCCTTTAAAAGAGCGCAGTTTCCCCTCCTCGATCTCGATTGAACGGGTGGCGATATTGTCCAGAAAATAGCGGTCGTGCGAGATAAAAAGCAGTGTAAATTTTTCACGCAGAAGATACTGTTCCAGAAACTCCACCATATAGACATCCAGATGGTTGGTCGGCTCATCCAGCAGTAAAATATCGGGCTTTTTCAAAAGCAATCCCGCCAGCGCCACACGCCGCTGCTCCCCGCCGCTGAGCATCATCACCGGCTTATTTTCATACTCCTTGAGCTGAAACTCCTGTAAAATACGCTCAACTTTGTCATCGAGACTCCATGCGTTGTGTGTATCCAGAAACGTACCCAGCTTCGCATGCTCCTCGACCAGTGCCTTGTTCTCGAAATCTTCCGCAAGCTGCACACTGAGTTGATCGTAACGCTCTTTGGCGGCTTTGAGCTCCTTCAGCTCATTTTCAATTGCCTGGCGCACATTGACACCCTCCTCGAACACCGGGTTTTGGTCCAGCATTTCGATCTTGATATCATTTTGAATGATCCGCCGTCCTTCGTCGAACTCCAGTATCCCCTGGCAAATCTTCATGAGCGTCGATTTTCCACCACCGTTTTTAGCGATAATCGCCACCCGCTCCCCTTCATGAATAGAGAAGTCGATATTTTCCAGAATTTTATTGGTTTCGTAGGCTTTGGAAACGCCTATCAAATCTAACAGTGCCATCAGTGTTTGTACTTTTTGGGATATTCGAAGAAGAGATAGGTTCCGCTACCCGGCTCCACATCTTTCCAGCTATCGGTATCAAACGAGAAACCGACCAGCGCCGCAGTGGGAAGATTGTCCAACAGGACATTTCCCAGACGGTTGATGAGATCCGTCAAAGCGGGATTGTGCCCGACCAGTAACACCTCTTTTGCATCATCGGGCAAATGATGGACAATCTCCGTCAAATCGGAAGCGGATGCTTCGTAAATCCCCTTTTCTAAACGGATATTTTCCTTCTGATACCCCAGCTTCTCCGCCACCGTCTCCGCTGTCATCTTCGCCCGTACGGCGGGACTGGCGACAATGAGATCCGGCGAGATCTTCTCTTTGAGCACATCTCCCATCATCGGAGCATCATGCAACCCTCTTTTATTGAGCGTCCTCTCAAAATCACTGACATAGTAGCCGTTCCAGTCTGACTTGGCATGGCGCATCAGATAGAGTTTTTTCATCGTCGTTCCTCATGAAATGTTTCTTCATGAGAGTATAGCAAAAGTAGTTATGAAATCAGATCAAAAGCCGTTTCATGCTTTTGTATTACAATACCGTGAGGCTCAGATCGAAGTGAGGATTTATCCGCTAAGGTATTGTGTAACAAAAGTATAAAAATTCAAATAATTTAATTTTTTATCTTCAAATTATATTTCCATTTTTAACTCTATTTAAACAAAACTTGCTGTATAATTCTTCCTATGAATTATTTACCCGCATTCCTCAAACTTGACCAGAGCAAAATATTGTTAGTCGGCGGCGGCGCTATCGCGACAGAGAAGATTGAAAAACTTCTCGATTTTACGACCGACATCGAAGTCATCGCCGCGCACTACAGCGAAGAGATGCTGTCGCACATTATCGACCATAACCTCAGCTATAAAACCAAAAAGTATGAGGAGGGCGATGTTCGGGGATTTGATATTGTCATCATCGCAGTCAATTCCCTTGAAGTACAGGAACAGATATACAAAGAGACCCGCCAGATGCGTACACTCTGCAATGCCGTCGACTCAGTTGCATACTGCGATTTCATCTTCCCTTCCTATGTCAAAGAGGGAGATTTGACCGTTGCCATCTCCACATCAGGTACTGCACCTGCAATCGCCAAATATCTAAAACTTTATATCCAAAAAATATTGCCGGCCAACCTGCAAAACTTTATGGAAGAGATGAAAAAACTGCGCCAGGAACTCCCCAAAGGAGAAGCGCGTATGAAACTCCTCAGTCAGAAAGCAAAAGCATTTTTTGAGGGAAAAGATTACACAGCAATACAACCAAAAGAAGAAGACAATATCAACTAAACTGCACGGGGTCGATATCGACTTCGACATCTTTGCAGCGACAGCGGTGGGCAACCTGCAGCAGTGCTTTGGCGGACCCTGAACGAAGCAATACCTGAAAACGGAACTTCCCGGCAATTCGTGCAATCGGTGCTTCGCCGAACCCAACCACTTCAACACCCTCCGCATTTCCCAGACACACTTGCAACTGCTCCAGAATCTCCAGCGCTTTTTGCCTGTTTTTGTGTGCAATCATAAACTTCATGAGCTTCCTGAAAGGCGGATACAACCCCTCGCGGTAGTGCACCTCATCCTGTAAAAACTTCTCATAATCGTCCATATAGTGGGCAAAAAATGCACTGTTGTTCGTCTGGACAATCACCTTCCCCTCGCCTTTGCGCCCGCTTCTGCCTGCGACCTGCAACAGCAGACTCATCGCCCGTTCACGAGCGCGAAAATCTGCCTGCGCCAAAATAGTATCAATTCCAAATACCACCGCCAGCCGGACATCATGATAGTCGTGCCCTTTGGAGAGCATCTGCGTACCGACCAGCACATCGATCTCCCTGTCGTTGAAGGCTTTGAGAATCTTTTTCAATTTCGTCTGCGTCGTCACCTCATCGCGGTCGAACTTCATAAAATGTTTGTCCGGAAACTTTTCCGCAAGCTCCGCCACCACCTGCGCCGTCCCGATACGATTGGTCTTGAGCTGATGCCCGTTACAAGAAGGACAGACATCGGGAATACGCTGCATATAGTTACAGTAGTGGCATCGTAACGCGTTACGCTCCCGGTGAATACTCATGCCCACCGCACAGAACGGGCATTCGACAAATTTGCCGCAATCCATACAGGTCAGGTATTTGTAGTTTGCCCGGGTGGGCAGAAAGATAATCGCCTGATGGTTTTGTGCAAGCGTCATGGAGAGTTCATGAAGTATCCGCTCACTAATCCCCTCCTCCTCTTTCAGAAAAACAACCGACTTTTGGGTATCAAAAAAAGTCTCTTTCAAACGGTAATAGGGAAACTTGTAATACGACGTAAGCGACGGCGTTGCCGAACCGAGCACCACCCTCGCCCCAAGTACTTTCCCCATATAAATTGCCGTATCTCTGGCATGATAACGCGGTCTGTTGGAGGCTTTGTAACTGTCGTCATGCTCCTCATCGACAATAATCGCTCCCAGATCCGGCATCGCCACAAAAAGTGAAGAGCGCGCCCCGGCGACAATCTTCACCTCTCCGGTCGCAATCCCCTCCAAAATCTCCGTTTTTCGCTTTTTCGTAATCTTCGAATGCCAGATCGCCACCAAATCTCCGAACTTCTTTTTCAAACGTTTCTGCATCTGCGGCGTCAGGGAAATCTCCGGCATCAGAAAAATGGCGCTCTTGCCTTCGTTGATGACATCTTCGAGCAACTTCATGTAAATCTCTGTCTTGCCGCTACCCGTATCCCCGAAAAGGAGTGA
>JALWRO010000239.1:2868-3846 GCA_027080605.1 Campylobacterales bacterium | reverse complement strand
CAAGCACCCTTTTCAGTAAACTATTTATATAGTAGTAAAAAATAGTTTACAATAGGCTTAAGCTATATTTTATATTTATTCTTTAATCAAGCATGTTACCGTTGTACTGTTTTACAGATCTTTTTCGATTATTTCCTGAAACCTGTTGAAGAAAACCTGCTGCAAATCACTTACCTTTCGCAAAATATTATTACAGACAAATGTGTCACCACCCACCGTTCCTATTTTGGTAAAAGGCACCTTCTGCTGTCGGGCAAATGTTTCAAATGCGGCATCATCTGTCACTTCAACAACCGCTCTCGAAAAAGTTTCACTGAAAATATCTCGCTCATCTTTACATGCAATTGTACATGAAACACCTTTGCCGCTTGTTGCAGCCATCTTTGCAAGAGCAATCGCCGCACCGCCCGTGCTGATATCTTTTGCAGCACGCAGCAGTCCCTCTCTGTTTGCTTCGACTACCAGATGCCACAATGCCCGCTCTTTGTCAAAATCGACTTCAGGTAATTTTCCGGCAACGGTGTCAAAGAGGCTTTTCATATAGAGAGACCCGCCGAAATCATGTTCTGTTTCACCCAGTAAATAGAGCGAACTTCCCTCTTTCTGAAACGATGACGCTAATACTTTTTCCTGATCTTCGTTCACACCGACCATAGCGATAGTAGGTGTCGGGAAAACGCCTGTGCCGTTGGTCTCGTTATAGAGGGAGACATTACCGCTGACAACCGGTGTGTTCAACGCTTTACAGGCGTTTTTGATACCTTCGCACCCTTCGGCGAACTGCCACATAATTTCCGGTTTTTCGGGATTGCCGTAGTTGAGACAGTCGGTAATCGCCAGCGGTGTGGCGCCGCTCATCGCCACGTTGCGTCCACTCTCCATCACCGCTGCAGCCGCACCGCCGCGCGGATCGATATAACAGTAGCGCGGGTTACAGTCGCTGCGCATGGCGATCGCTTTTTTATCCTCTCTCACACG
>JALWRO010000239.1:0-2858 GCA_027080605.1 Campylobacterales bacterium | reverse complement strand
GTATTGGTCTGTACCATAGAGTCGTACTGCTCATAGACCCACGCTTTATTGACCACTTCCAGTGAAGAGAAGAGTTTGTCAAACGCCTCGTCATTTCCGACTTTCGGAAAATCGTCAATCGTAATATCCGCTATCTCATCCAGATATGCGGGTCTTTTGACCGGTCTGTCCAGAACCGGTGCCTCTTCAGTAATCGGATCAATCGGAATATCTGCCACTTTCTCACCGTGCCAGAAGAGCTCCATATTTCCGGTATCGGTCACTTCACCGACTACCGCAACATCGAGATCCCACTTTTCGAAAATCTCGATAATTTGCGCTTCGTACCCTTTTTTCGCACAAATCAGCATACGCTCCTGAGATTCGGACAACATGAACTCATACGGGGTCATATTCTCTTCTCTGGCAGGTACTTTGTCCAGATCCATTCGCATACCGCTGCCGCTGCGCCCCGCCATCTCAAACGAACTGGAGGTGAGTCCTGCGGCACCCATGTCCTGAATACCGACAATGTAGTCATGTTTGAAAAGTTCCAGGCACGCTTCAAGGAGCAGTTTTTCGGTAAACGGATCACCGACCTGTACAGTAGGGCGAAGCGATTTGCTCTCTTCGGTAAAACTGTCACTGCTCATGACCGCACCGCCGAGACCGTCACGTCCGGTTTTACTTCCGACATAGATTACCGGGTTGCCGATACCCTCTGCTCTTCCGTAAAAAATTTCATCGCTTTTGCAGGTTCCGAGGGTAAAGGCATTAACAAGGATATTACCGTTGTAAGCTTCATCGAAAAATGTTTCTCCGCCGACTGTCGGTACACCCATACAGTTTCCATAGTCACCGATTCCCGCTACGACACCTCTGACGAGGTAACGCTGATGGCGGCTGACTTTATCATCGTTGGTCACATTACCAAATCGCAGGGCATTGAGGTTGGCAACAGGTCTGGCACCCATCGTAAATACGTCTCTTAAGATACCGCCGACACCGGTTGCCGCTCCCTGATAGGGTTCAATAAAGCTGGGATGGTTGTGCGATTCCATTTTGAAAACGGCTGCCATGCCGTCACCAATGTCAATAACACCTGCATTTTCACCCGGTCCCTGAATAACCCATGGTGCTTTTGTCGGAAATCCGTTGAGATATTTTTTACTCGATTTATAGGAGCAGTGTTCACTCCACATAGCGGAGAAGATGCCTATTTCAAGCAAATTCGGTTCACGTCCGAGAATTTTTTTAATGTGTTCGTAGTCTTCATTGGTGAGTTTGTGTGAGCGTAATACTTCATCTATGTTTTGCATTGATTACCTTGCCTGTAGATAGTTTGCAAGATTTTACTAAAAATGGACTTACAGGGGTATCAATTGAAGAAGAAAATCTGGGATTTTTATAATGTCTGGAAGTATTAAAATGATGGTGCGACCGGCGAGATTTGAACTCGCACACCTAACGGCACTACCCCCTCAAGATAGCGTGTCTACCAATTCCACCACGGTCGCATGTAATCAAGCAGTGTATATAAAACTATACCTTAGAGGGCAAATCCTCCCTACGGTCTGAGCCTCACGGTATACTTTTATATACACTGCTTGATTTGATTGGATGAGAGGAAAACCACTCACTCCAAAAATATGTTTTATTAACCTAAAAACGGGTTTGCGTACAGTGCGATCAATGCAATAACAAGTGCATAGATAACCTGTGCTTCGATCATCGCCAGTGCGATAAACATGGTTGTCATCAGTTTACCTCCGAGACCAGGGTTTCTTGCAGTACCTGCAATTGTTGCAGCAGCTGTGTGACCCATACCGATAGCACCACCGAGCGCAGCGAGACCAAGACCTACACCCGCAGCCAGTACTGAATAAGCTTTAAGTGTTTCGTTTGCAGCATCTTCACCTGCAAATGCAGCAGTTGCGATAGCAACCATCAAAAACAGAATCTTCTTCATGAAGTTCTCCTTAATAAAAATATATTCGTTTTTCAAAGTCCGTTCGGCTTGCGTATCCCTACTTATCACTTTGAGGATGAGATTTTAGCGAAACTCACTTAAAAAAACACTGAAACGATATTTTAAAGTTTTTCTATCAACTCCAGTTCTACTTTATGGCCTTTGACAGAGAGTACCTTCACCTTTACCTTGTCGCCGATTTGCAAAATATCGGTCACTTTGTCCACTCTTTCATCGGAGAGTTTAGAGATGTGCAGCAACCCGTCCACACCGCCGGGCAGTTCGACAAAAGCACCGAAGTCGACGATCCGTTTCACTTCACCGTCAAAAACCTGCCCCTCTTCAAACTTCGGCATCTCACGTTTTTGGTGATGTCGTCCGCCGCCGCCTTCACGTCTGCGCGAAGCCAGCTCTTTAATATAATCGCACGCCGCACTCACCTGTACTTTGTCCGTACCTTCCACTTTGACTTTGCCGCTCTCTCTGTCCAGATCGATCGATACTTCAAACTTCTCGATAATCTCTTTGATAGTTTTACCCGCCTGCCCGATAATCGAACCGAAGGTCGAAGGATCGAGGGTGAAGACAGAACGTGACGGCAGTGCGCTTTCGTTTAGCGAAATCTTTTCCGCCGCCTCTTCCATAATGCTCAGAATATGCAATCTCGCTTCCGCCGCCTGGTCGAGTGCCTCTTTCAGTGTCTTTTGATCGATACCGCCCAGTTTAATATCCATCTGTAATGCCGTAATACCGTCTTTGGTACCCGCCACTTTGAAGTCCATACCACCGTCATGATCTTCCAGCCCCATAATATCCGTCAAAACTGCATAGTTGTCCTCTTCGACCACCAGTCCCATCGCCACACCGGCAACCAGTTTCTGCACCTCGATACCTGCCGCTTTGAGCGCCA
>JALWRO010000238.1 GCA_027080605.1 Campylobacterales bacterium | reverse complement strand
AGCTATTCCCGCATAACGTGGTGGTGAGAGGAGGATTCGAACCTCCGAAGGTAAAAACCAGCAGATTTACAGTCTGCCCTCGTTGGCCGCTTGAGTATCTCACCATCGGCTCCACTTTGATCATTTCTGGTCAAACACTGTTTCACAAATGGAGCTGGCAAAGGGACTTGAACCCCCGACCGCCTGATTACAAATCAGGTGCTCTACCAACTGAGCTACGCCAGCATCTGTTTGTGAGCCGAGATTATACATGATATTTTTTAAAATGTCAAGAGATTTTTGAAGAAATTTGCAATTTTTTTGAAATTAAATAATTTTTACGTGTTTGTGCATTTATCTCTTATATTAAACTTAAGGGCACATCTAATAATTATATATAGCTCATAGCTTTTTATATATGTTCATAATCGAGACGGAACAACGCAGGACTAGCCGAAGCTAATTCAAGGCGTTCCAACGAAGAGTATGAACATATATAAAAAGCCCGAAGGGTGAAGATTAGTAAGGCAATCTTGCACCAAAAATTTCATCGCCATAGCTCTAGCTATGCCTCAGAAATTGTTTTGCACAATCTCACCTTACTAATCTTCACTATGGGCTATATATAATTATTAGATGTGCCCTATATTTCCAATATTATCTTCTATTGACATATTTGTGGTTATAATCATTGACAAATTTTACCGATATTCAGGAGTTTTGTTTGAAAATCTTATTCTCTCCCAGTGAGGCGAAGATCCAGGGAGGCGATGGTGCCCCCATATCACCCTCCTCTTTTCTTTTCCCCAATCTTTATGAAAAAAGAGCGTATGTACTGACATTATATATGGAGTATCTGCGAAATGCTGACTTACAGACTATACAAAAGCTGATCGGTGTCAAAAAAGAGAGTGAAGTCAAAGCTGTCAGAAAAATAGATATTTTCAACGATCCGACGATGAAAGCAGTTGCCCGCTACACAGGTGTCGCCTATGACTATCTGAAATACAACACTCTCGATGTCGAAGCACAAACTTTTCTCGACGAAAACATGCTCATCTTCTCCAACCTCTTTGGACCACTCCTCGCCAAAGACCATATACCATATTATAAGCTCAAACAGGGTGAAAAACTTGGTGATTTTGCCATTGAAAAATATTATGCCGAACACTTTATGCCCACACTCGACAACTTTCTTCATGAAGAGTTCATTATCGATCTTCGTGCGGGGTTTTATCTAAAGTTTTACAAACTCAAACAGCCCTATATTACGATGAAATTTATCAAAAACGGCAAAGTAGTCAGCCACTGGGCAAAAGCCTACCGGGGAAGTGTCGTACGGGAACTTGCCAAATACCAGCCCCAAAACGAAAAGATGTTCAGCGAAATCCCTTTCCAGAACCTCTCCATCGTCGAAATACAAAAAACCAGACTCAAAACCGAATACATCTATGAGATCACTTCATGAAAGAGATTGTACTCGTCGGTATCAACTCCCGCTATACCCACACCTCTTTCGGTCTGCGTTACCTCTTCGCCAATCTTCATGAGCTCCAGCCAAAAGCGGTGATTCAGGAGTATGTGATCAAAAGTGATCCCGCGACGATCGTTGAAAAAATCCTCGCTGTCAATCCAAAGATCGTCGGCATAGGCGTCTATATCTGGAATGCAACCGATGTTCATGAAGTGGTGGAGATCCTCCACAAAGTCGCACCGGAAGTGACTATCGTGCTGGGAGGTCCGGAAGTGAGCCACAAACCGTTTCGTATCAACTGGCAGCATGCGGACTATATCGTACAGGGAGAGGGAGAAATCACCTTTTACGAACTCTGCAATACCATTTTACAAAACATCCCGCCGTATGAAAAGATACTCCAGGCGACCATGCCCACCCTCAAAACGTTGCAACTCCCCTACCGATATTACAGCGATCATGACATAAGCAACCGTTACATCTACGTCGAAGCATCACGAGGCTGTCCTTTTGAGTGTGAGTTCTGCCTCTCCGCCATAGACGAACGGGTAAGGGGTTTTGATATGGACAAGCTGCTGGCAGAGTTTGAGATGCTCTGGCAAAGAGGCGCACGTAATTTCAAGTTCATCGACCGGACATTCAACCTGAACATTAAACTGGCAAATCAACTGATGGACTTTTTCCTCGCCAAAAAAGAGCCTTACACACTCCACTTTGAAGTGATCCCGGACAACTTCCCCGAACGCCTCAAAGAGCGCATCAAACAATTCCCCAAAGGCTCCCTCCAGCTTGAGATCGGCATCCAGACGCTCAACCCTGAAATTCTTGCCAACATCAACCGCCGTATGAATCTGCAAAAGGTGCAGGAGAATATCGCCTTTCTGGAAAATGAAACCCACGCCCATCTCCATCTCGATCTCATCATAGGTCTTCCGGGTGAAAGCGTAGAGAGTTTCGCCGACAACCTCAACCGCCTCAAAGCGATGACCGACTCCGAGATTCAGATCGGTATTCTCAAAAAACTCTCCGGCACAACACTGGATCGTCACGACGACAAATATCATATGGTTTACTCCGATACGCCGCCGTATGAGATTTTGCAAAACGACTTCATCTCTTTTGCAATGCTCATGAAACTCAAACGCTTCTCCCGTTTCTGGGATCTCACCTACAACAGCGGCAACTTTTACAGAACCATTAACTACCTCTGGAAAGAGCAGACCGTTTATGACGGTTTTTTCGCTTTCAGCGAGTGGATCTACACCCAGACAGAATCGACCTGGCAAATCTCCCTCATGCGCCTTTCCGAACTGCTCTTTCGCTACCTCACCGAGGAGCTGCACTTCGACAAAACAGTCATCGCCGATAAAATGATAGAAGATATCATCAAAATCAGAGGTCGTAAAATCCCGGGAATCCTCCAGCAACACGCTTCACACATTCCCAACCTCAAACAACTCTATTTACAAAAAAATCAAAAACGACAGATTTTAAGGGCATAGTTTCATGAAGTTTACATTTTTAGGCACCAGTGCAGGCAAACCGACCCGCGAACGCAACGTCTCCGCACTTGGTCTCGAATTTGACCAGGACAACAAATGGTATCTTTTCGACTGCGGCGAAGGCACCCAACACCAGTTGCAAAAAAGCGCTTTGAAAATCGGCAAACTCACCGCCATCTTCATCACCCACCTCCACGGCGACCACATCTTCGGACTGCCGGGACTGCTGGCATCTAAAAAGATGGACGAAGCCCTGAACCCTATCACCATATACGGTCCCAAAGGGATCAAACAGTTTATCGACTGCGCCATCGAAATATCGCAAATGCATCTAGGATTTGCACTAAACATTTATGAATATGAAGCTCATAAAACATTTACATTCGACAGGTTCACCGTCACCACCCTGCCCCTGATACACTCCATAGAGAGCTTCGCTTTTCAAATCAAAGAGAACGACATCTGCAACAAACTCGACGAATCCAAACTCAGAAGCATCGGGCTGGAACCCTCACCCCTCTACGGTGAACTCAAAAAAGGGAAAACGATACTTCATGAAGGAAAAACAATCGACCCCGCAGACTACATGCTCTCCCCCATCTCCGGACGAAAAGTGATTGTCGCCGGAGACAACCAAAACCCGGAGATTCTCACAGAGCACCTCGACAACCTCGACCTGCTCATTCATGAAGCGACCTACACACAGGAGGTCTATGACAACCTCGCCAAAAAAGTCCTGCACACCACCGCCAGAGACCTCGGCATCGCCGCCCAGAAACACCACGTTAAAAACCTCATCGCCACACACATCAGCGCTCGTTACAACGAAAACGGCAAACTGGGAGAAGAGGTTTTACTACATGAAATCCAAAAGTATTACAGGGGAACCGTCTACATCGCCCACGATCTGGAACAGTACTATCTTTTCAGAGACGGCACACTGCAAAAAGAACTGAGGTAATCCCTGATACGCCTATATAACTAAAAATCGGGACAAATAAACAAACCGCCGACAAAAGAGAGACAACGCAGAAAATAACGTCTTAATGCATTACCTGTTCAATCCATATCATGAATCATCTTTTTGATAGTTGCTTGCAATATTGGAAGTTTTTGATTTGATCATACATAGATAGCTTCTTCTATCCGTCTTTTAAGATAGGGGTTCATTCTATCCCGTACTCTGACGATATCTATACTTTTGTGAAAAAGATTTTGGAGTTCCTCTTTTATATGCACAAGCATAAAGAGATCAGGAGTTTTCGTTTTTATACATATATCGATATCGCTGGTATCCGTAGCCTCAGCGCGTGCAACGGAACCAAATATACCTATCTTCTCAATGGCATATTTGTCGCGATTATTTTTTTTATATTGTGCTAATAAGTTCAAGATATGATCACGATCCATTATCACTCCTCATTTATCAAGAATTATAACATAAAATTCAACAGGCTTCTAAACTTTTGCATCTTCCACAATTTGAATCAATATTACCTTTACCGGGACGGCACACTGCAAAAAGAACTGAGATAATCACCAATACGCTCGTACAACCAAAAATCGGGTCGCCAAAACGAACCGCCGACAAAACCGAGATGTCCGCCGTGTTCATGAAGTTCCAGATCGATAAACGCTGAGAGTTCTTCTTCCCCAGGAATCGCACCCTCTCCGGTAAACGGATCATCTTTCGCATGAATAATCAGAGTCGGCTTTTTGATAGCATGCAGATAGTGCCTCGCACTCGACTTCGCATAGTAATCGTGCACATCTTTGAAACCGTGTATCGGTGCGGTGTAAGCATCGTCGAATTTCCAAAACGTATCCAGTTTTTTCAAATCCTCTTTTTCCCACCCGATCAACGATTTCATATCGAACATCTCATACTTTTGCTGTAACTGTAAAATAAGCGGTTTTAACAAATGCCGCTGATAGCGTTTCGAAAACCCTTGATCGATCCGTACCGCACACGCCGCTAAATCCATCGGTGCACTTACCGCAACCGCAGCTTTGAGTAAAGATGTTTCATGAAACTCGCCCATCAACTTCAAAAGCATATTGCCGCCCAGTGAAAAACCGACACCAAACAACGCACTTTCCGGAAAACGTTCATGAAGGTCCGCAATCCATACTTGCGCATCACCGGTATCACCGCTGTGATACGATCTGGGCAAACGGTTAATCTCCCCGCTGCAACCGCGAAAATGCATCAAAACCGAAGCAAACCCACGACTCTGCAACGCCTCCATCATACGCAGAATATAGGGCGAATGCACCGACCCCGTCAAACCGTGAAACAAAACGACAATCGGCGTATCACTCCCCTCATCCGGCACACCGCACCAGACACAGTCAACAAAATCCCCGTCGGGAAGTTCGAATCGCTCGGTTTTTAAAAACGGTAGTTTCGGCTTGGGATAAAATGTAGCGTACAGGGTTTGAATATGGGGATTTTGAAAAAATGGCTTCATGAAGAGATTATTTGGCTAAATATAACTTTTTAAAATCTTCATAATAAACGCAGGAGCTTCATTTGCTAAAGGCAAATATTCATCAACAGGTTCAATCAACTCTATTGCAATTTTATATTTTTGCATATTTATTGATTCTAAGGCAGTTTGAAAAATCCGTAAATCTTCTTTTGTTACTCTTCCGTTTTTCAATAGATTGTTAAAAATATTTTCATCGTTTTGTAACGCTACTGCAATATCAAAAATATCCCGTGCTTTATTGTCTTTTTTTCTAAATACAATTTTCTTTGCCAAAATATCTTCAATAGATTCTATTCTTATGTCAAATGAAAAAATTGTTTTCGTTTTATCTATCAAAATAGCATTAGAACTTGAATCTACTAATAGATCAACTTTGATATCGTTAGCAGATACTACTCCAATATGATTATGTGTATCAATATACTGAGACCCATTAAAATTGCTTGTATCTTCTATCCAGTGTTTCGGGCTAAAATATGATAAGTATTGCTGATCTGTTAAAAACAGATCAATATCAAAACTCAATCTATGTTGAAAATAATATATAGAGAGTGCAGTTCCACCACCAAACTTCAGAACATCTTTTGGAACAATTTTGGGAAAAGCATCTTGAAAAAAAAGTTCAAGCGCAGTTATCTGTTCTTGATAGTTCTCTTTAACAAACGCAAGTTTATTTTGCTTAATAAAAATCTGTTGATAAGACATGTTTCATTTTTGAAAGAGGAATATGATAATCTTTACTAAACCAGGATAATTCTTCAGGTGATGCTTCTGTTTTTATCGTATCAAGTACATACTTTTCCACACTGGAAAAATTTTGCTTTTTATTGAAAAGTTGACATAAATCTTCAACAGTAAAATGTTTCTTTTTATTACTTATGGAATTATTTACAGTTAAAAGCAACATAGGTTTAAATTTAGTTTGCATCACAGACTCCTTATCTCTTCTGCAATTATAGCATATTTAGGTCTTTGAAATAGTATAGTAAATATAGGAAGATAGATTAAAGTGGCTCCGGATGCTGGATTCGAACCAGCGACCAAGTGATTAACAGTCACCTACTCTACCGCTGAGCTAATCCGGAATGTTGTAGTGTTCTTCAAAAGAGCCGAAATTATACAAGAAAATTTCTTATTTGTCAAGGGCTTTTAAAAATTTTGTATTTAGAGGTGCCCTTTATGTTTTCCGGTTATAATAGAAAGTAATTATAACAAAAGGAGTATTATTCATGAAACACTATCTTAGCGGCTTTGTCCTCCTGCTGGCACTGCTTTTTACAGGTTGTATCAAAGATATCAATCCCGGCGGCATGACGGTCGTTATACCTGCATCTAAATTGACACAATCGCTGCAACAACAGTTTCCCGTTACAGAAAATACAAACTATGGAAAAATAACGCTGAAAAATCCAAAAGCCTTGCTGCAAAAAGGGAGTGACCGTATCACCGCCGGTGCCACTGTACTCTTTTCAAATGCACTAATACCGGAACAAAAAGGTTCCGTATATGTTTCCGGGAAACCATGGTTCGATGCCAAAACAGGTAGTGTCTATCTCAATGAGCCAAATATCGAAAAACTTAACATCAACGGGTACAAACTGGGAAATTTTCTCAACGGCTCTGTAGCGAATCAGCTTAAACCGATTATTAACGAAGTATTCAGGAAAATCCCTGTTTACCGAGTCAATAAAAACAGTATTCAGGGATCATTTGTCAAAAATATCAAGGTAGAAGACGGTAATCTGTTGTTGACGTTTGGATTGTAGTCGGGAGAAAACCCGACTGCGCAAAAACTATTTCAGATAAGGTGCCATCGCCTCTATAATCGCCTGACCGAACAACAGCCTTCCTTGTTCATTCGGATGGGTATTATCCCCATATGACCATTTGTGTTCAGTATCGACACCCGGTTCAATTTTTAAAGTTTTTTGGAAAAAATCTGCAAAAAACCAGCCGTTTTCAGCGGCTAATATTTCACCTTTTTCACGATATCCCAAAAGTCTTCTCGGCGTACCGCTGATATTTACTTTTGAAGGATCATAATAATTTGGAACACCGGAGGTTCCAATACCCACAGTTACAGTGTGTCCTACACCATTTTTAAGCTGTTGCACGACTTTTCTGACACGCTCTTCCCAGTCACTGATGCTCTTGATACGACACTTTTTGACAATATTTTGAGGAATGGAACTAACTTCTGTCGCTTCCTGACCGGCATAAGAGACTATTTTAGACAAAGAGATATCTTTTCCGTTGCTATCGGAAGCGACGATACCTGTAACCATGTTTTGAATATCTCCGTTATATTCGCCCATCACGACAACATCACCTTTGTGAACATTTACACTGTGCCTTACTGTAATTGTCTTGCCCTGACTACTGAAGGGAACAGGATCTTCGACGATCCATTTATTGGTACTCTCCTCGCCATCAGTTTGATCATGATCTTTTTCCCATGTTTTGGCATCGTTGGTCGAAGATTCAAAAATAAACAGATCAGGATCAAATGCAATAATGTCTTTTAAGTTGGAATGATCTCTGGTTCTATTTAAAAAATCTTTCGCTTCATATCCGCCGACACCGGCATTTTGAAAATAGTACATATGGTTAGTAATAAAATTCAAATGCAGTTCACCACTGAGAACTTTCAGGTGAAATGTATGCGGCTTATCACTCTTTAACTGCCAGGTATGTACAGCCTGGGGATTATTCTCCCGAAATGCTTTGTAAAAATGTACATTGATATCGTCATATGTTTTCTTTACCGGTAAATAACTCCCTTTGGAAATGGTATAGGTAAAACTTTCACCATCGACGTCGAGTTGTATGCGTGTCATATCACTTGAGCCACCGAAGACGATTGCAATTTCGTTTGAAGCCGCGAGTGTTCCGGAGGTTTCTGAACCGGCATAATAGACTTTCATCTTGCCCAAATAGCACATCGGATTTAAGATTTCATCATCTGCCCCGGTCAACTCATCAGGATTAACGGTATCCGCTACATTTTCTCTGAAATATTTTTCCACCTCCCCTACATAGGAAAGCTCACCCAGATAGCCTTCACCGTTATTGGCACTATTTTCAATATTTCCATGAGTAATAGAACTGCCGGCTATTGAAATTTTGTTAAATAAAAATTTATCGGACGAGGCACTGCCGCCACTGCTTCCACCACCGCAACCGCTCATCAAAATGACCAATGCAGTTGCACTTACTTGTAAAAAAAGTCTCTTAATATTCACCGATTTTTACCTGCCTTATCAAAAAATGTATTAAACACTTCTAGTATAATCGTATTTTTTGATAATCTATTTAAGATAAAAAGTAGTTATTTTTATTCAGCTTTCAAATTTTAAACTCTTCCGCTATCTCCTTCCCCTTATCAAACCCTTTCAATGTCAAAGCCGATCCTTCGAGATAGCCTTCCTCTTTCAACTCTTTCAAAAGCTTTTTCGCCTCTTTGAGTGTAAACATTCCCGTCTCTTCGAGTTTCAGAAGTACCTCCTGTACGCTCTCATCATCTTCTTTGGTATAAATTCCCAGCAATAAAACTTTTTTCTCCAGCTGCATCATATACCCCTCACACCGGTTTGATCACAACCATGATGACAATGACAATCATCAAAAGTGTCGGTACTTCATTGTAGGCTCTGAAAAATTTGCCGCTTTTGGTGCAGGTTCCCTCTTTCAGCTTTTGCTTAAAATAGCCGAGGCTATAATGGTATGCTATCAACAGTACCACCGCTGTCAGTTTGATATAGAGCCATATACCGCTTTCAAAAAGTCCAGGGTTGAGCCAGATCATCAAAAGACCGCTCAAAAGTGTCGCCCATAGTGCCGGTACACCGATAAAATGGTAGAGTTTCTCTTCCTGTATCCTGATTACGTCGGTAAAACAGGTGCCGTTTTGTTTATGCTCCTGATGATACACATAGAGTCTCGGCTGATAAAAGAGCATCGCCATCCACGAGGTAAAACTCATCACATGAAACGCTAAAACCCAGTTGTAATATGCCATCATTTTTTCCTTTTATGTTGATTTTCGGGAAGTGTGTAAAAGAGAACTCCCGCTATATTTTCCTCTACTACTTTGCCTTCATGAAGTAATGCTTCCAGATTTTCCCGTGCTTTGTCGGAAAAGAGATACGCCACATCCGAAGCACTCTGCGGTCGGCGAAGGATTGTCGCCAGTATCTCCTCTTTGCTAAAATCCACCCTTTTTTGCGGTTTCTCTTTATGCATGATGGAGATATTATGGTTGCCCAGATAGTGGCTGAGTGCTTTCAGTTTCTCAGTCGAAACCCCCTTGACATCGTATGCCGGCGGGCGATCGATGGTTCCCAGATCCACACGATCCGGTTTGACTTGATCCAGCACATTTTTCAGCGCTTCCATCTCCTCTTTTTTGTCGTTGATACCCTGCACAACCAGTATTTCCAAAATCAGTGCGTGGGTAAACTTTTGTCTGAACGCTATGAGCCCCTGAATCACATCTTCGATATGCACACTTTTCAGCGGTCTGTCTATCTTTTTAAAACACGCCGGGGTTGCGCAGTCCAAAGAGAGTTTGACAATATCAATTTTTCGCAAAATTTCCTGAATTCTGGGATCAACGATCGTCGAAGCGTTTGAGAGAATCAATAGCTTTTTATCCCCCTTCAGACGATTCAATCCCTCTGTCAAAGTATCGAGAAAAGGATAGAGCGTAGGTTCACCGTTTGCGGTAATTGTAATGACATCCACATCGGGATACTCTTTCAAAGCTTTTTCTACTTCCTCTAAAACATCTTCTGCTTTGGGAGGGTTAGCAATGCTGTCTGTCACCTTTGCAGGTTTAAGTTCACAGTAGAGACAGTCAAAATTACACGATTTCTGCTCCGGACTGAGATCAATACCCAGAGACAAACCGAAGCGGCGGGAGGAGACGGGACCAAATATATATTTATACATCCCGAAAGCATACAACAACAAATGTAAAAAGCCACTTTTACGCCATTTTTTTATGTTATCATGAACTAATTTGGATTTAAAAGGATCTGTTATGAAAAGACTATGGTTTCTGTTTCTATTCTCTGTCTCTCTGTTATATGCCGATACGGCACTGCTCATACACAAAGGGTGGCAGCTCATCGGCTCAAGCTCTAAAATCACCGATATGTCCGTTTTTGCCCCGGCACATGTCGAACAGGTGTGGCACTTCGATGCCGTGACACAAAAGTGGAAAGGCTACTCGCCCGACACCGCCGTCGCAAAGAAAATCAGCGATAAAGGATACGGCACCATCACCGCACTGGAGAGCTGGCACGGTTTCTGGATCAAAAGCAAAGATGAGTGGGTACTGACACTGCCGAGTGAAAACGGCAGCTCAGACGAAAATATTACACTCCAGAAAGGGTGGAATCTCATCTCCCTTCCAGTCGATACAGTTGTGTCACCGCACATTTTCGACGGTAAAACGGTCTGGAAGTATGCCAACAACCAATGGGAGTTTTTCGACAGTGATGCAAACGAAAACTTTCCTGCCATCTCGCACATCACCAACAGTGACGGTATCTGGGTTAAATCGAATAAAAAGCAGACCATCTCCACTGCTACCGATGCCGCCAAACTACACAATTTCGCTTCCCAAAAAGAGATGGAAGCATACATTCGTGATATACTGCTCACAGATCAAAGAATAGTCTGCGGCTATTTCCCGCTTACAGCACTCCGCTCACCCACTGTCACAGATAGTGGTGCTGTAGATACAGCAATGGGTTCAGCAGGCGAAGCCAAAAATGCAGCGCCCGCTTTTTCTCAGGAAGCTGCACAGGACAGTTCTCAGACCAATGTGCAGGAAGCCGGTGTCGATGAAGCAGACATCATCAAACATAATGACCATGCCATCTTTTTTCTCTACCGTGACAACAGTACATCGCAGCGTGCAAAAATCGGCGTCACGACATTTGCGGAAATCCTCAACGGCAAAACCAAACCGAATATAACCATCACTCCACGGGGAAACCCGAGTGAACTCTATCTTTCAGGTGAAAAACTCGTCGTAATCTCTTCCTATGATTTTACCTGGGATATACCGATAAAACCTGCTCCAGGTGAAATTGAACAACTTAAAAGAGCAAATGAAACACCTTCCTTTATCGTGGAAATTTACAACATCAAAGATATAAACGATATTCAAAAGCTTCATGAATTTAAAATTGACGGTTATGTGCAAACCAGCAGAGTTGTGGACAATAAACTCTATCTTGTCAGTCGGTTCAATCCGACCATTCAGCGTGATTATCCCCGTATCTATGTCGATGCACCCGAGTGTAAAACATACTTTTACGGTAACGGTACCGTGCCCTCAGAACCCGATGTTGTTGAGGGTGGCGGCGGTTCGGAATCAGGTGGCAATGTCACACCGGAAAAAGATATAAAAGACCAAAGGGGCATCGTTGGCGACGACTATAAAAAATATGCCCGCTGTTACGGCTTGATGGTCGATGATAAAAAAGGCTTTTACAGATGGGATTATGACCATCCCAATATTATCAGCGAAAACCTTATCCCAAAAGTACATATCGACAACACTACGGAAAAAGCGCTGGTAACCCCGGAAACACTCTATGCATCGGATAAAAAAGATCAGGAAGCAGTTATCACCACTGTCACTAAAATAGCGATCGCAACCGGTACGGTAGAAGAAAGCGCTTCGGTTTTGGGATATAGCAACACTGTTTATGCCTCTCCGAAGGCACTCTATATCGTCTCTGACAAATATCCGATTTTTTACAGTTTCGAGCACTTTAAAAGTCGCTCCGCGATATACCGATTCACACTCGGCGATAATCTGGCATATAATGCTGCCGGTTTTGTCAACGGCACCCCACTCAATCAGTTCAGCCTCAGCGAATACAACAATACCCTGCGTATCGCAACCAGTGAGGGATTTTCCTGGCAAAACAATACCGTCAACAGCCTTTACACCCTCAAAGCGATTCAAAACAACCTGGTGATACAAGGTGTACTCAGCGGTCTGGGCAAAAAAGGAGAAACGATCCGATCTGTCAGATTTATGGGTAACCGCGGATACATCGTCACCTTCAGGCAGACCGATCCCTTTTATACACTCGATCTGAGTGATCCGGCACATCCGAAAAAAGCGGGTGAACTGCACATAGACGGCTTCTCCTCCTATCTGCACCCGATCAGTCAGGACCTCATTTTAGGCTTCGGACGTGACGCAACACCACAGGGACAAGCATTGGGTCTGAAGCTGGAGCTTTTCGATGTCAGTGACTTTGCCCATCCCGTTTCAATCGACAGTTATACACTTCCGGGTAACTACACACGTAGTGAAATCGAATATAACCACAAAGCACTTGCATACCGGGACAGTGACAAACTCTTCGCCTTTGCCTATAATATGAACGAAGGTTACAGATATACCAGTGATTATCTGGGAATTTTTCAGATTGCGCAAAATGCCATCAAAGTCTATCACCCGATTCAGGGAGACCAAAACGGCTACAGCATATTTCAGAGGGGATTGATATTTGATATGAACGGCGAAACCTATATCGCCTACTTTTCCAACGGAACGATAAAATACCGTAAATTACAGGATACAGGAGTATTGCAATGAGATATATATGGATTACACTGGTACTTTTCATGATTACAGGATGTGGAGGAGGAAGCGGCAGTGACAACAACACACCGCCGGCGTCACCGCAGACATACGACAGCGGCAACAAACCGCCTGCCGTGCCAGTGATAGATTAGTCTCTTTTGCTGACCTCTTTGCACAAAGAGACGAAATATTTGGCATTTTCTACCGGAACATCCGGGAGAATGCCATGCCCGAGGTTAAAAATGTGTCTGCCCTCTTTCATCGTTTCGGCGATAGAAGTCACACACTCATAGGTCGCTTCTTTGCTGTAGAGTCTGCACGGTTCCATATTACCCTGCAGCACATAGCGATCTCCCAGTTTCTCTTTGGCAAGCGCCATCGGTGTTGACCAGTCCACACCGAATACATCAAAATCACCGTCGATTTCGTCCAGATAAGCCGGAATCCCTTTGGGAAACATAATGATCGGGATATGCGGATATTTCGCTTTGATATACGCGGCAATCTCTTTCATATACGGCCAGCTGAACTCCATATATTTGGACTTCTCCAGCGCCGCCGCCCAGGAGTCGAAAATCTGCACCACATCTGCACCCGCCTCGATCTGCTTTTCAAGGTAGTACTTGATCACTTCGGTCACTTTTGCCAACAGTTTGTGCATGAATTCCGGCTCAGTGTAGATCAGTTTTTTACAGATATTGTACGTTTTTGTACCCTGCCCCTCGATCATATAGGTCGCCAGGGTCCACGGTGCACCGGTAAAACCAATCAACGCCTTGTCATCTGCCAGCTGCTCACGCACCAGTTTGATGGTATCGTACACATAGGTCAGTTTATCCGCCGCCTCTTCTCCGCCGATCAGCGCATCGAGCGCCGCTTCATCACGCACCGGCTTTGCAAATACCGGTCCCTCGCCTTTAACGAAATCGAGTTCCATACCCATTTCGTTTGGAATCACCAGAATATCGGAAAAGAGTATCGCCGCATCCACGCCGACAATATCGACCGGCTGCAGTGTCACTTCCGCCGCCAGTTTCGGATTGTGGCACAGGTTGAGAAAGTTACCCGCCTCTTCCCGTACTTTCATGTACTCCGGCAGATAACGCCCCGCCTGACGCATCATCCATACAGGGGTATACGGCGTCGGTTTTCCAAAACATGCATCTACAAAAATTTTACCCATCAGTGTTCTCCACCCTTATGTAAGAAATATAGTCCCACAGACAGCGCCAGTATAGAGCCGGCAAAATAAAGCATCTCTATCGCACCTTCATATGGTGTATGAAGAACACGCTTAAAGAAACTGACCACAAGAACCATGACGATAACTTTAGCCAATTTATCTTTAAGTTGGTCAAGGGAGTGAATTTCCAAAATACGTGAGGCACCACCTTTGGCAACGTCAATTTCGGAGATAAAAAGTTCATACAAACCAAACCCGAAAATAAACATCACAATCGCCATCAGATAAAGATCGACCGCTCCGATCAGCCCACTGACAATGTTTTCATGAAAATGTTCAGGGTGCAGATGGTGTATGTAGGTATTAAAAACCGTTGCAACTACTTCCCAGATATCGACACTCGCAACAATAAACAGCGCGATACCGCCCAGCATACTGA
>JALWRO010000237.1 GCA_027080605.1 Campylobacterales bacterium | reverse complement strand
GTATTGCTGCTGATTCACTGGAAACTGGCGCTTTTTATTCTTTTTTTCAACCCGTTTGTCATTATTTTGACGCGTAAAATCGCCAAAAAAGTTTCCAAATATAAAAAAGAAGAGAATGCGATTATCGCGACATTTCAGGAGTCGCTTTCCGAAACGATGGAACTCTTCCGGCAGGTACGCGCGGCAAATGCGGAAGGTCACTTTTTCGGTAACCTGAAGCAGATAGCGGATGAGATCAAAGAGAAGGGTATCGCTTTTGCCTACAAGTCGCAGATCTCTCAGAACGGCTCCTATATGTTTTTTCTGGGTGGTTTTGAACTCTTTCGGGCGGCGGGGATATTGATGGTGGCGTATTCGGATCTCTCCATCGGTCTGATGCTGGCGGTTTTCGGCTATTTGTGGGTGATTGTCGCGCCGGTCAATCAGGTTATCAGCATTCAGTACGCCTATCACAACGCGCAGGAAGCACTGGGACGGCTCAACGAGATATTTGCGCTCGAAAAAGAGCCGGATTACCCGCATCTGCATAATCCCTTTACCGGTACCGAAACAAACAGTGTAGTGTTGCAAAATATCGCTTTTGCCTATCAAAAAGGATTGCCGATACTGCAAGATGTCTCTTTAAAGATCGATGCAGGGAAAAAAGTGGCGCTGGTGGGTGCAAGCGGAAACGGTAAAACGACGCTGGCACAGCTGATTGTCGGATTTTATCAGCCCGACAGCGGAGATATTCTCTATGACGGCACCTCTTTCAGAGAGATCGGTCTGGATGTCATTCGTGAACATGTCTATCTGGTGCTGCAAATCCCGATGCTTTTTAATGAGACAATCCGTTTCAACCTCACTTTCGGCAAAGAGGTACCGGATGCAAAGATTCATAAAGCGCTGGAGATTGCACAGCTTGCTGATTTTCTGGAGACACTGCCTGACGGTCTTGATACACTCGTAGGTACCAACGGCGTCAAACTCTCCGGCGGGCAACGTCAGCGTATTTCGATTGCGCGGATGATCATCAGCAATCCCAATATCGTCATTCTCGATGAATCGACTTCGGCGCTCGATGTGCATACTGAAGAGATACTCTTTGAAAAACTGGAGTCGTTTCTTGAGGCACGTACGACGATTATTATCGCACATCGTCTCAGCACGATCAAACGCGCCGACTATATCTATGTGATCGATGAAGGCAAGGTATCGGAAGAGGGCACCCTTGAAGAGATGTTGCAGCGTGAAAACAAACTGCACACATTTTTCAATCCATAACAACGAAAGGTTTATTACAATTCATGGAAGATATTTTTCATTCACTGACGACATACGGCTACATCGCCCTGTTTCTCTATTCTCTCGGAGGAGGTTTCTTCGGTCTGGTAGCGGCGGGAGCGCTCAGTTACCTTGGGAAGATGGATATTGTTATCTCGATGCTGGTCGTGTTTGCTGCCAACTATCTGGGAGACATGGTGCTCTTTTATATGGCGCGTTACAACAAAGAGATGATCGCACCCTACATGAAGTCGCACCGTCGAAAATTTGCGCTTTCACAGCTGCTGGTCAAAAAGTACGGCGATTTTGCGGTTTTTATCCAGAAGTTCATCTATGGAGTCAAGACGCTGGTGCCGGTCGCGATGGGACTCTCCAAATACAGCTTCGTCAAATTCGGCATTTTAAATATTCCGGCAACGGCGCTTTTTGTTCTCTTTTTCGGTTTGCTCAGTTACAAAGGGGGAGAGCATATTGTGTCCCTCTTTGGAAAACTGAAAGAGACACCGTGGATATTGCCGCTGATTCTCGTGACGCTGATCGGCGGGTTGTGGTACTATTTTGAGAAGGTGACGAAGAAGTAGTGCAAGTCAGCGTTGTCATACCGACATTTAACCGTGCCGAACTGACGGTGCGTGCTGTGGAGTCTGTTCTCTCACAGACGCGCCAGGCGGATCAGATCATCGTTGTCGATGACGGTTCGACGGACGATACACTGCACAAACTG
This sequence comes from Campylobacterales bacterium, assembly GCA_027080605.1. Lineage (GTDB taxonomy): Bacteria > Campylobacterota > Campylobacteria > Campylobacterales > QNZT01 > QNZT01. The sequence continues at coordinate 12,717 of JALWRO010000237.1, read as the reverse complement.
GCGCCTTTTCAAGATCTCACAGAAGTTGTCAGCCAACCCAACCGCGGCGTCTCCGCCGCCAGAAACCGGGGTATCTCCCTGGCAAAACATAAATGGATCGCCTTTCTCGATTCCGATGACTGCTGGTATCCGGAAAAACTTGCGAAACAGATTGCATTTCATGAAGCACATCCTGAGCTGCTCTGGTCGCATACGCTGGAGGAGTGGATACGAAACGGTACAAAAGTTTCACAGAAAAAGCACCACCGAAAACCGGAAGGAGATGTCTTTTATGAGAGTCTGCCGTTTTGTAAAATTGCCCCTTCTGCAGTGATGATACATCGTACTGTTTTGGAAAAATGCGGGGTGTTTGATGAAAATTTACCGGTGTGTGAAGATTACGATCTCTGGCTGAGAATCGCGAAGCACTATCCTCTGGGATTGCTTCATGAAGTGTTGACGACAAAATATGCGGGACATCCGCAACTTACCGCTTCAGGATATTTTCTCGACCGCTACCGGATTGAAGCACTCATGAAACATCTGCCCGATCTGCTTGTGGCGGCAGAAATAGCGGAAAAAATCACTCTTTTACATAAAGGTGCGCTGAAATACGATAACCGCGAAATCCTCACTTTTTGTGAAGAGGCGCGCTTACGGCTCTCAGACCAAAAGAGGTTCCTCCTCTGAAACAGGTTTTTCCGCCAGTTGCAGTTCCGCTTTGCCGATATAAAATCCCTGTGAGTAGTCGATACCGATTTCATTGATAATATCGAAAATTTCGCGGTTGCTGACATATTCCGCAACGGTTTTCGCACCGATTTTGTCGGCAAAGACTTTGATCGTTTCGACTGTTTGACGGCACGCTTCGGATTTGTCGATATCCATGATGAGGGAGCCGTCGAGTTTGATGATATCGGGCTTGAATTCGATAATACGGATAAAGTTGGAAAAACCGCTGCCGAAATCGTCGATGGCGATTTTAACACCGTAACTTTTTGCCGTTTCGATAAATGATTTGACAATTTCATAAGAGTCTGTCTCTTTGTCTTCGAGCAATTCAAAAATGAGTTTGTCTGTCACATCTTTGTTTTGCTCCAGTGCTTCGAGCAGAAATTCGCGCATAATCGGATCTTCGATATCGAGTGAAGAGAGATTGACCGATATTTCACAACCCTTTTCGCGGATCTTTTTTACCACTTTTTCGATCAGCAGTTTGGTTATGTAGGGGTAGAGCTTGCCCTTCTTTGCCGCTTCCAGGAAATAGGGCTGCGGGAAAACGAGATCATAATTTTCGTCATACATACGTACTAGGGCTTCGTAACGCTTGATCTCTCCGGTTTTGTTGTTATAGATAGGCTGGAAAAAGGGGATGATTTTGTCATCTTTGAGTGCCTCTTTAATCACTTTCAGGATTTTGAGATTCTCTTCGATATTTTGTTTGAGTTTGTGAATGAGACCGTCGGAGAGGAGATACTCTTTTTTCTCACTCAGTGCGACACCGAGTACGGCATGGGCATCTTCATAGAGTGTCTGCGCTTCGGTGTCGGCGTAACTCATGGTGATATTGACATAAAATTCGTAAATATCGTAAGAGAAACGGCTCTTTTTGACATGCTCGATCAGATTGGCGCAAAACGCTTCGATTCTGCTCGCTTCAAAATTTTCCGTGTCGACCAGTATGGCATATTCACCGTTGGAGATATGGTAGATGGTATGTTTCGGCAGCAGGGCACTGAACTGTTTGAGTGTGTTGAGAAAGATTTTATCCAGCTTCTCTGCGATATTGCTGCCGAAAAAACTTTCGTTGAGGGTATAGTTGTCCATATAGACCAGAAAAAGCCCCGGTTTTCTCATCTGATGCTGATGAATATCTTTCATAAGCGCCAGTTTGTTGGGGTAACCGCTGGTGGCGTTGATCGATGCGAGAATATACCTTTTGTTCAGTCTTGCCGTTTCGACGTATGATTTACAGCGTGCTTTGAGTTCCAGTTTGTCGAAAGATTTATTGATAAAATCGTTGACACCGCACTCGAGTGCTCTGATTTTATCCTCTTTGCTCTCCAGCGAAGTAATCATCAAAACAGGAATACGCTGGATTTTATCGATTTTACGAATCTCTTTTGTCGCTTCAAAACCGTCCATCTCCGGCATCATCGCATCCATCAGGATGATATCGGGCGATTCGTGCAGCGCTTTTTGAATCGCCTCTTTTCCGTTTGCGGCTTCGATAAAGGTATAATTCTCCTCTTTCAGCGCCAGCATAATGGTCATTCTGTTGACGGCGATGTCGTCAACAATCAGGATTTTTGCACTCATGCTTCTGCCTTCTCCTCAATCAATTCATAGAGTTTCTCTCCCAGCCGGTTATAGAGTGTTTTGTAATCGACCTCTTTTTTAAACGCGGCGGCAGATTCGATCTCTTTGGCAACTTCGTAAATCTCTTCGAGTGTCAGATTCGCCGCACTCCCTTTGATAGAGTGTGCTTCGTTTCGGATCGTGTCGAAATCGCCGGACTGGATTGCCTGATAGAGGCGGTGCATATTTTCATTGGCACTTTGCATAAACATCTCCATCAGCAGTACCGCATCTTCTCTCTCCATATCCATCTTTTGTGCGAGTTGGTCCATATCTATCATATCGTCTCCTTTTTCTCCGGGTTGTTGTAAAAATTTGGTAAACATTTCCAGTATCTGTGCTTTGTTGACCGGCTTGGTCAAATACTCATCCATACCGGCAGCCATAAAACGCTCTCTGTCCCCTTTGAGTGCATTTGCCGTCAGGGCGATAATCGGCGTATGCGGCAATTTTTTGCTCTTCTCGATATCAAGTATCACTTTTGTCGCTTCGATACCGTTCATATTCGGCATATTCTCATCCATCAGGATCAAATCATAACGCTTTTTCTCAAACGCTTTGACCGCTTCGACACCGTCACCGGCAATATCGAACTTCAGACCGAATTTTTTCAGCAACAGGGTCATATACATTTGATTGGCTTTGTTGTCTTCGACCAGTAAAACCGTTTTCCCTTCTATATCGGAAATATCGATTTTCGGTACAGTCGCATGGTTTTTGTATTCGCCGATTTCAACAGGTATCGAAAAGTAAAAACGTGTCAGAACACCGGGATTGCTGTAGAGTTTCAACTCTCCGCCCAGCATCTGTACCAGTCTGCTGGAGATAGAGAGTCCCAGTCCTGTTCCGCCGTATTTACGCGTGGTGGAATTTTCCGCCTGAGAGAACGCTTTGAAAATATCCTGTTGCTTCTCTTCCGGAATACCGATTCCGTTGTCTTCCACCGCAACATTGAGGTGACCGTTCTGATACTCGATGTAGAGATCGACACGTCCGTTTTTGCGGGAAAACTTGATGGCATTGGAGAGTAGGTTGGAGATCACCTGCTTGATACGCAGCGGATCGCTGACCAGTGCACTTGGTATGGTATTGTGATCCATATGGAGCGTCAGAGAGATATTTTTCTCTGAGGCTTTCGCACGGAAGAGATCGGCAAGTGTGTGAAACTCGTCATACGTATTGAAATTGATCTTTTCAATATAGAGTTTGCCGCTCTCTATCTTACTGAAATCGAGAATATCGTTGATGACACCCAGCAGGGCATTGGAAGAGTTGTGTATGGTGTGGATATATTTCAGTTTTTCCGGATCTTCCTCTTTCTCTTTCAGTAAGTCGATAAACCCCAGTATCGCATTGAGCGGGGTACGGATTTCATGAGACATATTGGCGAGAAAGTCCGATTTCGCCTGGTTCGCCTCTTTTGCCTTTTCCGCCAGTTCCTGCGCCTGCTTTTGCGCACTCTCCAGATTTTTGCTATATGTCAGGATCTGGTTGCTGATAATATGGCTGACATAGAGAAAAAAGAGGATTACCAGTGAAATGGCAACAAACTGATACCCGGCATAGTAGAGAATTTTTTTATCCAGGTCTTTGTTGATCTTCTCAATCTGTCGGAATGTTTTGTTGAGTACCTGACTGTTGATCTTTTTCATCTCTTTGATCATGTAAATCACTTCGGAAACGTAAGCGTTTTTATCCATTTCCAGTTTTTGTTCAAAATTGTTGAGAGAGAGTTTGAAAAGGAGAATATACTGCTTCAGATTTCGAATATTCATTGCAGTAAATTGGTAAAAATCTCTGTTTTCAGAGTTCATTTCGCCAAACGGAAGCTCTTCCAGTTTTTTGATGTTATCAGCAAGTTGTATGATTCTATCGTTAATTTTCTCTTTAAAGTAGCGTTTACTTTTGGCATCGGAACTGACGACGGAGATGTCGGAAATATCCTCCTGCAGACTAGTCAGTATCGAAGAGATCGCTATTTCGGTATTTTTCTTCTTTTCAAGGATTTTGGTCTGACTGTGGAGGTTTTCGATCATATTGTTAAATACATAATTCAACCCGATCACAATCAGCAACCCCATCAGAAAAAGACGTGTCAGAAGTTGCAAATTTTTATAGGTATGGTTATTTTGATCGCTCTTTACCCGTTTTGCCATAGCCGTAAACTTCCTTGAATTTTATGGAAGTATATCGGCAGGGAAACGAAAAGATGAAGTTTAATGATGATGTTCGAGGGCATACTCTTTTTCAAAACTGATTTTGTTCATCGAAATAATAACCACCAGTGCGAGTGCATAGAGCAGGGTAGAGAGTAAAATTACCCCGACGACAATCGCTTCGAACATCTCCTTGTGTGCAAAATTTTCCGGAAGCATCTGCAGCATGACGATCGACAGACCGCCTTTGATACCGGCAAAGAGCAGTACACTCCACCAGCGAAAAGAGATATCGGTCATCTCTTCTCTTTTGTTGGAAAGCAGGGCAAAGAGTGCCATCATGAAAGCGCGTATGAGTGTGGTGACGACAAACATCCAGAAAATTTCCCTGCCGTATTTGATCAGTAGATCGATATGCACGATACTCGCCATCGAGATAAAGAGAAAAGCATTTGCCAGCAGCGCCAGTACGCTGATATACTGCATATTGAGTTTATGCTGTTCGATTTCGGTAATATCCGATCCAAGACGACGGGTGATCCCGCTCATGAAACGGTGGGAAAAGATCTTTTTACTCCGGTTGGTACGATCGAGAATGCGTTTTCCCTTGCGGACTCTCCGGTCGATTTCACGCAGTGATTTTTGGGTGATCGTATTGAGAGTGATGACCGCTACAATTACCGCCAGAAGTCCGGAGACATGAAAATGTTCCGCCATCTCGAAACTGCTGTATGCTGTCAAAAGGATCACCATCAGCTCACTCATACCGTTTTCAGTCGTACGCATCAGCTGAATGCCCAGAAAACCGATGACAAGACCGATCATAACAGAGAGCAGCAAGACTTTTACCGAGACAACGGCAATATCGATCGGACCGATGTGTGCCCCTTCCATCATCGGCAGGGCGATAAAACTGAATATAATCAGTGCTGTAGCGTCGTTAAAGAGCGATTCTCCCTCCGCCAGAATTTTCAGTCTGTGCGGTACTTTGAAACTTGAAAAGACAGAGACGACTGACACCGGGTCAGTTGCCAGAACCATTGCAAAAAGGGCGATGAGTGCACCGGCACCAAGTCCATATTCGCTGAAAAAAGTTTCCGCTGTCCAGTATCCGAAAAAGAGTGACAATATGACCGCCACCACAGCCAGAAAGATCAGACTCGGCGCATTTTTCTTCAAATCTTCCAGATCCATCTGCAACGCATCGGCGGTTATGAGGATCGGTATCAGAAAGAGTACCAGTTCGGCGAAATTCTCTTGCGAAAAGATCCGCAGATTCGGGAAAATATAAAAAGAGAGGTAACTGAGCATAAGCAGAGAGACGGGGGAGGGGATTTTAAAATATTTCTGGATCTCGATCGCTAAAAAGAGAACGGTGAGTAACAGTAGCAGTTCGGATATCATACTTCTTCTCCATTTTTAAAAAGTGGTATTCTTAAGAAATTATGATACCCGAATTTCCGTTAAGGATGTAAAATGTTGCCTACTCCGACACCGACGTCGATTCCACCGACGTTGATCGTTTTACTCGCGCCGATGCTGGCGTAGGGCGTGCTGACGCAGCCGCTCAGAAAAATGACGGCTGCAAGGATAAAAAGGTACTTCATGAAAACTCCTTTCCCGTTTTTACCCATTGTAGCACAAAATTGTGAAGCGATCGTTATTTCGTGATCAGGCGTGCGTTGATCGGTTGTACCGGGCGGTTGTTGGTATGACCGATCTCATTGTAAAAACGCTGAATCTGCGCTTTGGACGCAGTGACCTGCTTTTTGAAAACAGCCCACAGGACACCTTCGCTGCAAGGGGGTGTGGTCAGTGAACCGTTGTAACGGTAGTAGTCGACATCCATCGGCATCAGTGCGGAAGCGTTTGCCGGACGTTTCAGTTTGGTATCGACACCCTCTTTGGAGGAGAGCGATTCGAGTATTTTGTTCAGTTCCGGATTTTCCGCACCCTCTTTGAAAAAGAGTGCCAGCACCGCAAGATTACCCTCTTTGTCCGCATGCACAAAGTGCGCTTCCATCGGAAAGTGTTTGCCGTCGAGCGTATTTTCGCTCGGTGTGTGGAAGTGGAACTGTTTGAGTGCAAAGGTATGCCCGTCGATCGTGACACTGCTGCCCGGTCGATAGTTAACTTGTACCGCATGACCGTTGTAGACTACATCGTCACCACCTATGAAATAGTGGAAGTTGATCTGTTTCTTTTCGATGCCGCGTGTATCGGTAATATCTACCGGTGACTGGTTTTTACCCTCTTTGCACATATGAAACTCCGGTTTGAGATCGCCCCAGTGCAGCGGACCGTATTCGCCGTCATATCCCCAGTGGTGGGTAGCATGCGCCGTATGTATTTCATGTACTTTCGCCTCGGTATGTTTGGCGGCACAGCCCCCTAAAGCAATTGCCAGACCAAGTGTTACCGACAATATATTTTTTCGCATCAAAAATGCCTCCTCTGAAAATTTTCAGACTTTGCGCAAAACTGTCATAATTTAAATTAATTATGGAGTTTCGTGAAAAGCCTGTTCTTTTATCATATCAAAAACCCTTTTACAACTTTCTATGCTATAATCTGCCGATGCAAAGCCTGATAAAACTGACAGAACTACTCGAATCCCACAACGTTTTCCTGACCGGCGGCGCCGGCACCGGCAAAAGTTACCTCACCAAAGAGGTGATTGCGTGGTATCAGAAAGAGTATCAGGGCGTGATCGTCCTCGGCTCGACCGGTATTTCCGCCGTCAACGTCGGCGGACAGACGATTCACAGCTTTTTTGTCTTCGGTATCTCCAAAAATCTCGAAGAGCTGAGCGCTAACGACCGCTACAACCGCAGCCGCATCAAAGAACTCTGCAAAATGCTTAAAAGTACCGACTTGATAATCATCGATGAAATATCGATGGTCAGCGCCGATTTGATGGAGATGATTCTCTACCGCTTCCGGCAGTGCGGCTACGACGGGAAACTGATGGTTGTCGGCGACTTTTACCAGCTGCCGCCGGTACAGAAGGGGAGCAGACAACCTGTTCAGGGCATGTTCGACCAGGGTGTTTATGCCTTTGAAAGCAGTGCCTGGGAAACCTTTGACTTCGTGACGGTCGAATTGACAAAGATCAAACGCACAACCAACGAAGACTTCATGAAGATACTCGAAAAAATCCGCATCGGTGAAGCGGACGATGCCGTGTTTCACTACCTCCAGTCACTGCGCGGAAACAGTTTCGAGGGTGAAAACGACGCGACGGTACTTTTCGGAACCAATGCACAGGCAGACAGGCTCAACCTGCAGAAAGTGGCGGCAGTCAAACGCCAGGAGATAGACCTGCCAGCCATCGTCAAACTCAAAGACCGCTCCGTCGATACACGGCGCATCGAAAGCTGGAAAAAGAATCTTCCCATTATCGAAAATCTCAAACTCAAAGAGGGCATCCCCGTCATTTTCACGACCAATAAATGGGGCAGTTATCACAACGGTGAACGTGCAGTGGTGGAGCATATCGACAAAGATGCGATCGTCGTCGAAAAGAAGGGGCGGCTCGTCAAAGTCGATCGCTTTTCATTCGAACTCTCCAAACCCGTACTCGCAGCAGACGGCATACTCGAAAACGATACCGTCGCTACCCTCGAACAATTCCCGCTGCGCCCCGCCTACGCTATCACCATCCACAAATCACAGGGGATGAGTATTGAAAAACTGATCTGTAATGTCGATACCATCTTCGCCGACAGCCAGTTCTACGTCGCACTCTCCCGCGCCACCGATCCCGCCTCCCTGAAAATCAGTTACGCCCGCAACGATTTTCAAAACTACCTGCAACGCGCCGTGCGTGTCAGTGACCGGGTGAGGAAGTTTTATGAAGAGAACAGGCGTATTGTGCTGGATTGAAGTTTAGGAAAATCACCCTTGACAAACATATTCTTAGCAGATATAATTGTGTATACATATATACACGAGGCAACACAATGAAAAAACCCATAAACATCAGACTCGATGAGTCACTACTTGCTAACCTGGATGAGTATGCTAAAGAATTAGACAGAACAAGAACGTATATCATCGAAAAAGCGATCAGTGCCTATTTTGATACACTTGATGAAATGATTTCAGATAAACGCATAGATGAGATTAAAGCCGGGAAAACTGAAGTCTTCTCTTTAGAAGAGGTAGCACAAAAACTTGGGCTTGATTAGAGGCAAGCTTAATGTTTAAAATCATTATTCCAAAAGCCGCTTTTAAAGAGTTGGAAAAGCTTGACAGGCAAAATCAAAAACTTGTTTATGAAAAAATCAAAGATTTGGAAGCAGGTAAATTTACAGGTGATAAATCCTTAAAAGGTAAACACAAAGGCAAGTTCAGAAAAAGAGCCGGAAATTATAGAATCATATATTTAAAAGAGAATGATATTTTAGTGATTACGCTTATTCGAATTGCCCATAGAAGAGAGGTCTATTAAGTGCGAGTCAGAGGTTTTCTTTTTTATATGGTATAATCACGTCATGGAAGCTTTAAAACTCGAAAACTACACTTACGAAGATTATCTCGACATCGACCGCACGACCAAAGAACGTGTGGAGCTGATCGACGGCAGGATCTATATGATGGCGGGTGCCAGCGCCGCACATCAGGATACTGTTGGCAACATATTTTTCATTCTCAAAAATCTCTCCAGAGAGAAAGAACGGTGTCTGCCGCGGATCGCACCCTACGACCTTAAACTCTTCAACGGATCGGATCAAAACGTCGTACAACCGGATGTGATGCTTTTCTGTGAAGATGAAAATATCCCCTGCGCGATTTTTGAAGTACTCTCCGACTCGACCGCACACAAAGACAAAAGTGTCAAAAAAGAGCTTTATGAACGTTTCGGTATCAAAGAGTATTTTCTGGTGGATACGACGCTTAAAATTGTCGATAAATATGAACTCGACCGTAGCAGATACTACTATGTGCAGGGGTTTGGCATCGAAGATGAAATGCCTGTTGATTGTCTCGATGCAGCTGTCTCCGTTGCAGAAGTTTTTGAAAACATCTGAGTCAGTGTTTACAGTTCTATTTTCCTCGCCAGTGTCATCGCAAACCCTTTTTCATAATACGCCGCTTCGTTGATAAAGAGAGTATAGAGCGGTTCTTCTCCCTCATAGCAGATAACAGAACCGTCCAGTTTACGAAAGAGGGGATCGCCTTTTTGGATCAGGGTAAAATCCCGGTCTTGTCTGTTTTCATGTACCATACCGTTCAGATCGCCGTTTGCATCGCGTGGATAGTCTATGAGTGCGACGTGATCATAAACCGTTACCTTTTCATGAAGTTCGGGCAGCGCTGCTTTGCGGTTGCTTTTTTCGAAAAAATCTAACAGATGGTACACCAGTGTTTCGGTTTGCATAAAAAGGTCGCTTCGTAATACTCCCTGCGGTACCGGTCCCACTTCGATGGCAAAACCGTTCGGTGCGATTGAATCGACAAAGGCATCCTCTTCATCTCCCTGCCAGCGATAGACACGTAGTTTCGGTTCTCTGGCACAGAGATAGCGCACCGCTTCCCAAGTCAATGTGCTTTCAGAGCTGACGACGAGGGAGAGACCCATATTGGCGGTGGTGGAGTGGAGGTCGAGGATGAAATCGACCGCCGTCTCTTCTGCACCTTTGGGCCCCAGCAGTGCGTTGAGTTCACAGGCGCGTGTCGCTTCGTAGTGTGTGGCGGGATTTGCCAGATCAGCGGTGGCGAAAGAGCGGTTGAGATCGCGGTCGATGTAGCGCCGGCATGCTTTGATCGCTTCTGGGTTGGCGTGCAGGGTCAGGGTTTCAAAACTCTCCCGTGTGACCGGTATCGGATCGTTTTGCCACTTTTTGACCAGATAGACCCCTGTCAGTTCATTGCCGTGGGTGCCGCCTGTGATTGCAACGCGACGGATCATCTGCGCTCCTGCATCTTTTCATGAATCTCCGCGGAAACCTCTTCCGGAGAGCGGTTTTCGACATTGATGATGATGTCGGCGACTTTTTTATACGCCTTCTCCCGCTCTTCGTATATGGCTTTTGCTTTCTCCGGTGTTGAAAAGAGCGGGCGTTTTGCCAGTTTGTTTTTGGCGTTGGGGTGCTCCACAATACGCTGGAGAATCGCTTCGAAACTGCTGTCGAGGAGTACGACGGTGCCTATCTCATGAAGCTTTTCCTGCCGGAAAAAACCGCCGCCGGTGGAGATAATCGCATTTTGGACATTTTCCGCCAGCCAGTGTGCCGTCTTTTTCTCCAGATCGCGGAAGTAAGGCTCTCCTTCCGTCTCGAAAATCTTCTTGATTTTCCGGTTTTCCAGACTCTCGATCAAATCGTCGGTATCGATGGCGTAGTAATCGTATTTTTTGGCAAAAGCTCGCGCGACAGTACCTTTGCCGACACCCATAAAACCGATCAATATGATATTGTTCATTGCATCTTCTCCTTACGCATCAAAATTCTCATCGCTCTTTTTCTTTTTCGCTTCGATAATCACCGGTGTGCCGGTAAAGTCGAAGTACTCCCGAAGCTGGTTGATCAGGTAGCGTTTGTAGCTGAAGTGCAGCGACTTGGGACGGTTCATGATCAGCGCGATACGCGGCGGTTTGATGTCAAACTGCGTACCGAAATAGATCTTGGTAATCTTCCCGTGGTCGGAGGGGAGCTGATGTTTTTTGTTGGTACGTTTGAGTATTTCGTTGAGCTGCGAGGTGGGAATGCGGAAGGTATAGCTTTGATACACTTTTTTGATCAAGTCGTGGATTTTGTGCACGCGCTTTTTACTCAGTGCCGAAACGGTGATTACCGGGGCATAGGAGAGAAATTTAAAACGGTCGCGCACCCGCTGCACGCTCTCTTCATAACTGTAGAGCGCTTTGTCCCATTTGTTCAGCACGACGATACACCCCAGTTCAAATTTATCCACCAGATTGGCGATCCGCTCATCCAGTTCTTTGAACTCTTCGCTTGCATCCAGTACCAACAGGGCGATATCGGCGTTTTCAAGCATCGCCTGTGTGCGATTGAGGGCAAATTTTTCGATACCCTCTATCTTCCCGCGCCGCCGGATTCCCGCTGTGTCGACAAAGGTAAACACCTTGTCTTCATAGACCATCTGTTCATCGACTGGGTCGATCGTCGTTCCCGCCACTTCGCTGACGACGGAGCGATCTTCTCCGACCAGCGCGTTGAGCAGTGAACTCTTGCCGACATTGACCCGTCCGATAATGGCGATTTTGATCTCATTGTCCGCTTCTTCCTCTTCAACGCTCTCAGAACGCTGCGCTTCGGCTTCCAGTACCGCTTCGAGTGAAAAGTTATCTTCATCTTCGACAATTTCCGGTTCCGGCTTGACCCGTTCCTCTTCCGGAATCTGACTTTCGATCCAGTTGATCAGTTTGCGTGTATCGCGGTTGTGGGAGACGGAGAGGAAAAACATATCTTTGGCGCCGAAGGTGGTAAATTCCCAGCCGATCTCCTCCTGCTGACGGTCATTGTCTCTTTTATAGACAACCAGGGCGCCTTTTTTACTCAGCTCCTGGAGTTCAAAAAAGATTTTCTTGTCTTCGTCGGAGGGGAGCATTTTCCCATCTACCATAAAGAGGATAATATCCGCCTCTTTCGCCGCTTTGAGCGATTTCTCTTTGACGGTAGTAAAGAGTGTCGAGGAGTCGTCCAGACCGCCGGTATCGACAAGCAGTGCGGGTGTTTCGTTGACCGTTACTTCGGCGGTTTTGACATCACGTGTCGTACCGCTCACTTCGGAAGTGATTGCGTCACGTCGTCTGGCGATACGGTTGAAAAGGGAGCTTTTCCCTACGTTTGGTTTGCCTATGAGGGCTATTTTTGTCATAATCATTACTCTTTTTGAATTTATGATAATATACCATATATAACGTTAGTTAAAGTTTTGTCTTATGTCAAGAAATCTGTTATATTATTTGGCTACAATAGCTTCATGAAACTGATATTGACACTATTACTCTTTTTTACTGCTGTTTTTGCTGAGACAGGTGTACGTACCCTCAAAGCGGAGTATGCCATCTCCTATGCTATCTTCGGGAAAATCGGTAAAGCAGATGCCTCGCTGCGTGTCGATAAAAATCGTTATATCGCTACCATTTCGGCGCAAGCAACCGGTGTGGCGAAAATAATGAGCAACAGACGTATTGAGCGTTATAAAAGCAGCGGTATCATTGTCAACGGACGTTTGGAACCGCTGCTCTTTACAA
>JALWRO010000236.1:3000-3889 GCA_027080605.1 Campylobacterales bacterium | reverse complement strand
GAGTGGTATCGGCTGGCGGATGTTGCGGGGATCGGCGAAGTGTACGATGATAAAACAGCAAATATCAATCTGGCGCATTTTATTTCATCGGTACCGGTCGATCGGTTTCGTCACGGGGCGTTTTACGATGTCGTCGGCAATGTCTGGCAGTGGACCGAAACACCGATCTATCCGTTCGACGGGTTTGCGGTGCACCCGTGGTATGATGACTTTTCGACACCGACTTTCGATGGCAGGCACAATTTGATCAAAGGTGGCTCGTTCATCTCGACCGGAAATGAGACACTCAAGAGTGCGCGTTACGCGTTTCGCAGACACTTTTTTCAGCACGCCGGATTTCGGTACGTCGAAAGTGGGTATGAGGAGCAGATTGCAGCCAATGTTTACGAGAGTGATACGCAGATCGTGCAGTATGCGGAGTTTGGCTGGGGTGAAAAGTGTTTCGGGATTGAGAACTATCCTGCCGCCTGTGCGCGGTACGCGCTGGAGTTCATGAAGCGCAAACCGAGACGTCGTGCGCTGGATGTGGGGTGCGCGATCGGGCGCAGTACATTTGAGCTGGCGCGCGGATTCGACGAAGTGACGGGACTCGATTTCACAGCGCGATTTATCGCCCTTGCGACGCGGATGAAAGAGGAGGGGAAAATCGGCTACGCATTCCCGGTCGAGGGTGATCTGGTCACTTACAAACAGGTTGCGCTCAAAGATTTCGGGCTCGAAAAAGAGGCAAAAAAGGTGCAGTTCTGGCAGGCGGATGCGTGCAATCTCAAACCCCATTTCAGCGGGTACGATCTGATTTTTGCCGGAAATCTGATTGACCGACTCTATGATCCGGCGAAATTTCTCTCCGATCTTCATGAACGCTTGAATGAAGGCGGGTTGCTGATTC